>SKVA01000565.1 GCA_007129695.1 Spirochaetaceae bacterium
GCCGCGATGAGCGACGCGCAGCTCGAAGCGCTCAGCCGCGATCGGCTCCTGGCGCTATCGCCCGCGGAGCTCGCCGCGGTCCGCGACCACTACGCCGATCCGGCGGTGCGCGCCGAACGCGACGCCGCCGGGATCGGTAGCGCGGCGACCGACGTGGAGCTCGAGATGATCGCGCAGACGTGGAGCGAGCACTGCAAGCACAAGATCTTCGCCGCGAAGGTGCGTTACCGGGAGACCGACGCGCGCGGGATCGACGGCCTAACCGAAGAGATCGACGGGCTGTTCGGATCGTACATCAAGGCGACGACCGACGCGGTCGGCGACGAACGCTTCGTGAAGAGCGTCTTTCACGACAACGCGGGGGTGATCCGGTTCGACGATCAAACGCTCGTCTGCATCAAGGCGGAGACGCACAACAGCCCGTCGGCGCTCGACCCGTACGGCGGCGCGATCACCGGAATCGTCGGCGTGAACCGCGACATCATGGGCACCGGCAAGGGCGCACGTCCGATCTTCAACACCGACGTGCTCTGCTTCGGGCACCACGACACGCCGGGCGATCGCCTGCCCGACGGGCTGCTCCACCCGCGCGTCGTGATGGAGGGCGTCCACCGCGGCATCGTCGACGGCGGGAACCAGAGCGGGATACCGGTCGCAGCAGGCGCCTTCCTCTTCGACGAAAGCTACACCGGCAAGCCGCTCGTCTTCTGCGGTACCGGCGGGGTTCTGCCCGCGACGGTCGACGGCGAACCGTCGTGGATAAAGCACACCGAGCCCGGCGACCTGGCGGTGATGGTCGGCGGACGGATCGGCAAGGACGGGATCCACGGCGCGACGTTCAGTTCGCTCGCGCTCGACGAAACGTCTCCGACATCGGCGGTCCAGATCGGAGAGCCGATCACGCAGAAGAAGATGGCCGAGTTCCTGCTGGAAGCGCGCGACCGGCTGCTCTACAAGGGCATCACCGACAACGGCGCCGGCGGCCTGTCGAGCAGCTTCGGCGAAATGGCGCGCGACAGCGGTGGGGTCCGAATCGACCTGGACGGGTGCCCGCTCAAGTACCCCGGACTCGCGGCGTGGGAGATCCTGGTCAGCGAAAGCCAGGAACGGATGAGCCTTGCGGTGTCGCCGTCGACGTGGCCCGCGCTCGCAGAGCTCGCTGCACGCCACGGCGTGGAGGTCAGCGTTGTCGGCGAGTTCACCGACTCTGGCAGCGTGCTCGTGACGCATCGGGGAGAGGTCGTCGCCGACCTGTCGCTCGGCTTCCTGCACGACGGGGTCCCCCAGATGGTTCTGGACGCCGCGTGGCCTGGCCCAGGCCGGGTCGCGCCGCCGTCGGCGGGTTTCGAACGCGCGGCGGACCTGGCCGCCGCAGCGTCGCCGCGTACGGCGCTCCTGTCGCTGCTCGCCGATCCGAACATCGGCAGCAAGGAACAGCTGGTCCGCCAGTACGATCACGAGGTACAGGCCGGAAGCGTCGTCAAGCCCTTCTGCGGGCGCGACGCGAACGGGCCGACCGACGGCGGAGTGATCAGGCCGCGGCTGGACTCGACGCAGGGGCTCACGGTCACGCACGGCGTCTGCCCGCGCTACGGCGACCGTGACACGTACGAAATGGCGGTCGCCGCGGTCGACGAGGCGGTGCGCGCGCACGTCGTACTCGGCGGCGATCCGGCGAGGATGGCCGCGCTCGACAACTTCTGCTGGCCCGACCCGGTCGTGTCGGAGTCGACCCCCGACGGCGCGTACAAGATGGCGCAACTCGTCCGCGCGTGCCGAGGCCTGGCCGACGCGTGCCACGCGTACCGGCTCCCGCTGGTTTCCGGCAAAGACTCGATGAAGAACGACGCGCGGCTCGGCGGCGTCAAGGTGTCGATCCGGCCGACGCTCCTGGTCACGCTCACCGGCATCGTGCCCGACGTCCGGCGCGCGCTCACCTCCGCGTTCGTCGCTCCCGACGACCGGATCTACCTGCTCGGCGGTGACCAGCCGGTGCTTGACGGCAGCGCGTACGAACGCGTCTGCGGGCGTCCGGCCGGTCGCGGCGATGCATCGAATCCTGCCGGTCGCGCCGACCCCGCCGACGCGCCGACAGTGATCGGGCGCGAAGGCCGGACCGCCGATGAGCTCGACGCGAACGCTCGGCTCTACACCGCGCTCCACGGTGCGATCCGCGACGGGTTGGTCGCAAGCGCGCACGACCTCTCCGACGGCGGCTGCGCGGTCGCGATCGGAGAGTGCGCGATCGGCGGCGGGCTTGGCGCGGAGGTGACACTACCAGCCGGCAACGCGTCGGTGGAGGCCGTGCTCTTCGGCGAACGGTTTGGCCGGATCCTGGCCACGGTTCGGCCCGACGACGTCGACGAGTTCGTCCGACGCATGACAGGCATCCCCGCGCGCGCCATCGGAGCGGTCACCGCGGCGCCGCGACTCGTGATCGCGGCGCCCGACCCGGTCGAGTGGAGTATCGACGAGCTCACCGACGCGTGGAACGCGTTCGGCCGGTCGATCGGCGCGGACGACGCACCGCGTACGGTGGATGAGCCCTGTGCGGCCGATGCGCCGTCAAAGTCGGTCGACGGCACGCGCCCGGCGCCTCTGTCATCGGGCTGGTCGAGCGCGGCGCGTCCGCGGGTGGTGCTGCTGACCGGGCTCGGAATCAACGCGGACCGCGAGCTCGCAGCCGCGTTCGAGATCGCGGGCGCGGCGGTTGACCGCGTCCACGTGAACGAACTCCTGTCCGACCCGTCGCGGATCGACGCGGCCGGTGTCATCGCGCTACCGGGGGGCTTCTCCTACGGCGACCACGTGGGGTCGGGGATGATGCTTGCGCACCGGCTGCGCGCGCTCCGGTCGCACCTGGATCGTTTTCGCGAATCGGGCCGGTTGGTTCTTGGCATCTGTAACGGTTTCCAGGTACTCGTGAAGATGGGCATCCTGCCCGACCTGGACTCTGGATGGGTACGCGAAGCGACGCTCGTCCACAACGCGTCGGGCCGTTTCGAGGACAGCTGGGTCACGATCGCGCGTGAGGGCTCATGCCGATCGCCGTGGCTCGACGGGATCGACCGGCTGGACGTCCCGATCCGGCACGGCGAAGGCCGGTTTGTCGCGCGTGACGATGACGTGCTCGATCGGCTCGAGCGCGACGGGCTGGTCGCGTTCCGGTACACCGGACGCAACCCGAACGGATCGGCCGGAGCCATCGCGGGTATCGTCGACCGGACGGGAACCGTCCTGGGCATGATGCCGCACCCGGAAGCCTTCCTGGTCGAACAGAACCACCCGCTGTGGCGGCACCGCACCATCGATTCCGAGTTCGGCCTTCGCCTGTTCAGGAACGCGGTCGCGGCCGTTCGATGAACGGGTGCGACGCTTATAGCCGTGTGGTATCCTGAGGCCCGAGCATGAGCGAGCGATCGAGGGCGAATGGGTCCGGGAGTCCGAACGCCGAATCGACGAGCACGATCGGGGAGAGGAGCCTTCGACACCGTACGCGCAGATGAGGCGTGAACTCACCGATCCATGACGGTCGAGTTCCTCCGAAAGGCGCGAACTGAGTGGCTTGAGGCGATCGCGTACTACAACGCGCATTGGTCAACGGGTTTCCCTACGGCCTGCTGTACACAACCAGGCCAGACCGCGTAATCATCGCGGCAGTGATGAACCTTCGCAGGAAGCCGGAGACTCCCCGGTGATGTATCGCCGGAAGAGCCCCATAGCCCGGCTGTGGGTTTGAAAAATCGGGGCGGGCGTCGTACTATAAAGGAGCCATGAAGAACATAATGCTGGTGGAGGCGGAAATCTGGACCGTCGCGCGCACGGATAAGGGCAACGCGGTCCTCGTCAAACCGATCGGTTCGGAGCGCGCCGTGCCGATCTTCATCGGCCAGCTGGAGGCTCAGTCGATCCTGATCGGACTGGGAAACGTCCCGATGCCGCGGCCTCTGTCGCACGACCTGTTCGTGACAATGCTCGAAAAGCTCAACTCCACGATCGACCGCGTCGATATCACCGAGCTCAAGGAGGGCACGTTCTACGCGCGTATCGTCCTGAAGCA
>SKVA01000467.1 GCA_007129695.1 Spirochaetaceae bacterium
ACGAACCGGTTCGCGTGCCAGTCGCCTGACAAACCGTCGACCCGGATCGGTACGTAGTGCTGCCCGAGACCGGTAAGCTGTGCGCGATCCTGAACGCCGTCGACGCGCTCAACGAGCAGCCGCTCCCGCGTTCCGACGAGCGATGAACGGTACGCGCGCTTCGCGCGCTCGGCTCGATCCCTGACGATCGCGCTCCGCTCGGTACCGACGCTCGCGGGCAGGTGTCCGGGCATGCGCTCGGCGCGCGTCCCCTGGCGTACCGAATAGACGAAGGTATGAACGTGACCGAACATGAGCCGGTCGATTGCGTCGAGCGTCAGGTTGAAGTCGGCGTCGGTCTCCCCCGGAAATCCGACGATGATGTCGGTGGTCAGGTTGAACGCCGGGTCGACCGCGCGCAGCGACCGCGCCGCCTGGACGTATTCGTCGAAGGTGTACTGCCGCCGCATCGCGAGCAGCACGCGGTCAGAGCCAGACTGCAAACAGAGGTGCAAGTGTGGAGTGAGTTTCGGGTTGGAGAAGAGCGCGAAAAAGCGATCGGTCAGTCGATCGGGTTCGAGCGAGCTGATCCGCACGCGAAAGTCGCCAGGAACAGCGAGTACGCGCTCCACGAGCCCGGTAAAGTCGACTCCCGCGGCCGCGTAGCGGCTCATGTTCACACCGGTGAGAACCACTTCGCGCGCGCCTGTGTCGACGGCGGCCGCGACCGACGACTCGACCGCGTCTACCGGTCGACTCTGCGCGCGCCCGCGAACGGTCGGGATGATGCAGAACGTACAGAAGTTGTCGCAGCCGTCCTGTATCTTGATCGTCGTTCGCGTGTGAAAGAGCTGGTCAGGTGTGTCGAAGTCGAAGACGCTCCCGTGCGGGCGCGCGACTTCACCGCGGAAATGCGCGTCGACGAGCTCGAAGACCGCGTGCTTGTCTTCGTTCGTGACGACGATGGTCCTGCCGTCGGATTCGAGCTCATCGCGGTGGCTGTCGACGTAGCACCCGGTCACCACGACGATCGCGTGCGCCGGCGCGGTCCGAAGCGCACGGCCGGTCAGGTTGCGGCTCTTGCGGTCGGCCCGATTCGTCACCGTACACGTGTTCAGCACGTACGCGTCGGCGCTGTCGTTGAAGTCAACAATCCGGTAGCCGGCGCGCGCGAACACCGTCGCGAGGCTGTCGGTCTCGTGCTGGTTTAGCTTGCACCCGAGCGTCGCGAACGCGACCGCGCGTGAAGAGCCTTCAGCCGCCAACGGCGACTCCGGTCATCGAAGCGAGCGCGTCGCGAAACGCAGCGTGGTTGCGCCGCGACAGTTCTGTTGAGCCACTGAGCGTGTCGGGCTCGACCTGGACAAAGGAGCCCTCCATCGACAGCGCGGTCACCGATTCGATGCGCACCGTGACGAACCGACCGATGAGCGACTCGTCTTCAGATGCGAACCGTACGATGAGCCTTCCTTCGGTCTTCGCGCTGAGATAGTCCTCCTTTCGGTCGGGTCTTTCGACGAGTACCGTGACGTCGCGCCCGACGAGGGCGCGGTTGTACGCGTGCGACGTCGCCATCATTTCCTGGCCTAGTTCGTGCAGCCGCCACCGCTTCTGATCCTGCGGTACACCGTCGTCCCAGCGCGCGCTCGCCGCTCCCGGACGCGGCGAGTACATCGCGATGTACGCCATGTTGTACGCGAACTCTCTCATCGCGGCGCGCGTCTGTTCGAACTGCTCGGTCGTTTCGCCGCTGAACCCGACGATGATGTCGGTGAATAGCGTCGCTTCGGGTATCGTCGAGCGTATCTTGTCGACGACGCGCCGGTACTGCGAGACCTTGTAGTTCCGGTTCATCCGGAGCAGCACCTTGTCGTCGCCCGACTGAAGCGGCAGGTGAAGCTGCTTCGCGAGTACACGATGCCTCGCGATCGTGTCGATGACGGTGTCGGTCATGTCACGCGGATGCGGTGAGGTGAAGTAGGTCCAGAAGCGGCGGCCGGTCTCGGTGCCGATCGACCCGATCGCGTCGAGGAGGTCGGCAAAGCCGCGTTCGGTCGCCCCCGAGCGCTGCCGGTCCAATCCGTACGAGTTCACGTTCTGCCCGAGCAGCGTTATTGACCGATACCCGGAGTCAACCAGACGGCGAACCTCGGCAAGGATTTCGTCGCTCTGGCGCGAAACCTCACGGCCGCGAGTGTAGGGAACCGCGCAGAAGGTGCAGAACTTGTCGCATCCATTCTGGATCGGCACGAACGCGTCGAAGCGGGACGTGTACGCGGGGTCGATCTTCCAGTAGCCGCGTTGGCTGTCGTCGCGGCCCGCATCGATTTCCGCGACGCGCAGCGAACCGGGCGTCACCAGCCCGTAGTCACGGAGCATGTCGGGAAGCTGCGGTAGCTCGTTGATCGTGAACAAGAGGTCGAATCGATCCATGAGCTTTTCTCGGTCCGCGGGCAGGATACAGCCCGACGCGAAGGTCATCACCGCGCGCGACTTCTTCCACTCGCTCCACTTGTGGATGCGGCTGTACACCTTGTCGATCGCCTTCTGGCGCACCGAGCACGCGACGACTCCGAGCAGGTCGGCCTCCTCTTCGACGTCGGTGCGTTCGTAGCCGACTCGTTCCAGAACCGCCCGGATCCGCTCGGAATCCGACTGGTTCATCTGGCATCCGAGCGGGACGATATGGTACTTCATCAGAAATAGACCTCCGCGAACAGCTGTTCCGGCGGGACGCCGTGCGTCTTGAGGATGTCGAACGCCTCGTAAATCATGTCACAGTTTCCGCACAGGTAACAGAGGGTGTCGGGAGCGACCGGATGCGCCCTCAGATAGTCGGTTACTCGACCCGCGAAGAGACCCGGCTGCGCATCGACGGCATCCCGCGACACGCACGTCGTGACGCGAGACCGATCGTAGGCCGAGTACTCGTAGCGCTCGTCGAGCGTGCGTACGCCGTGGAGGAGCCTGTAGTCGATCCGCGGGTAGCTGCCGGCGAAGCAGTGGAACGGCGAGATGCCCGTTCCCGTCGACACGAACAGGAATCGTCGCGTGGTTCGCTCGGGATCGTCGATCAGGAAGAAACCGAACGGACCGTCGACTTCCAGGCGCGCGCCGGGCTCCATTCGGGCAAGCTCCTGCGACACGTGTCCGCCTTCGACGAGCTTGACGAGGATCTCCAGGTAATCGGTGTCGATGGGCGAGTAGACAGAGTACTCGCGCATGTTGATGTCTCCGGCGACGCCGACGCTTACGTACTGCCCGGGTTCGAACTCCATTCCCGCCCGGTCGAACCGGACGACGAAGGTCGACTCGGTGAGATGACGAACCGACTGTACCCGACGCGTGGTGTTGGTCATCGTCTGCATGGCTCTTCGTAGTATATGATAAGTCCAGTGAAGAATACACCCGCGATTGCGGTGTACCTTCCCGGTCTCTATTGCTACTATCACCACAGGAGACGTGATGCCCGAACGAGCGCAGAAGCCTGCAGCCAGAGTGAACCCGAAGCCCGATTGGATCCGGGTTCAGCTCAACACAAACGCGAACTACAAGTACCTGAAGGGCCTGGTCCGAAACGCCAGCCTGACGACGGTCTGCGAAGAGGCCAAGTGCCCGAACATCCACGAGTGCTGGGGCGAACATCGCACCGCGACCTTCATGATCCTGGGCGACACGTGCACGCGACGGTGTCGGTTCTGCGCGGTCAAGACGGGCCTACCCCGGGTCCTCGATCGCGGCGAACCCGCGCGGGTCGCGCAGAGCGTCGCCGAGATGGAGCTTGCGCACGTCGTGATCACGATGGTCAACCGCGACGAACTCGCCGATGGAGGTGCGTCGGTGATGGCCGATACCGTCCGCGCGATTCACGACGCGGCGCCGCAGACGACGGTGGAGGTGCTGTCGTCCGACCTGATGGGCGACGAACAGAGCATCCGGATCGTTTGCGGCAGCCGGCCGGAGATCATGAGCCACAACATCGAGACAGTTCGTCGGCTTACGCCGAGCGTTCGCTCCCGGTCGACGTACGACCGATCGCTGCGGTTCCTTCGAGTCGCAAAGGAGATCGATCCCGAGT
>SKVA01000178.1 GCA_007129695.1 Spirochaetaceae bacterium
CGTGATGATCCCGGGTGGGGTACCGCAGGTCATCTTTTGCCATGAAGGCTCGGCTCGCCTTCGCGTCGTCGACGCCGTCGTCGACCTGGCCCCCGGGGCGAGCGCGTTCGCCGATGCGGCGGCCCCCGGTATTGAGATCGACGCGAACGCGACGGTGTTCGTCGCGCGCGTGCCGTGATGAGGATCCTGGTTGACGCCGACAGCATGAACGTCCGAATCCGCGAGATCATCGCGAAGGCGGCCACCCGCGTCGGCATCAACGCGCACTTCGTGTCCAACTCGCCCGTTCCGCTGCCGCGCGGAAACGTGTCTGCCGCGATCGTGCCCGACGCCGACGATGAGCTGGTCCGGGTCGCCACGGCCGACGACATCGCCGTCACCCGTGATGTGCCGCTCGCAGCCCGCCTCGTCGAAATCGGCACGGTCGTACTCAACGATCGAGGCGACCGCTGGACCGCTGAGAACGTTCGGGAACGGCTGAGCTACCGCGACTTTGCGAAGGAGCTACGCGATTCTGGCGTCATGACCGAGCGGGGGCGCAGCTTCGGCCCGCGGGAGATCCAGGGGTTTGCCAACGCGCTCGATCGCGAACTCGTCCGGCGCTCCGCGCCCGGCTCGACCTGAGCCGCCGGCCGCCGACCCGTTTGGCGATCACGACCAATTTGGTTAAAATAGTATCGATTTATACGGAGCAGAACCATGAAGACCACTGAGGTAACCGACGGCATCTACCGGCTGAGCGCGAACGTTACCGACATTCTGTTCGAGAGCATCTGGCCGATACCGAACGGTGTATCGATGAACTCGTATGTAGTGAAAGGATCGAAGGCGGCGATCGTCGACGGCGTGTGCGACTGGGACGGTGTGCCCGACACGCTCTACGAACAGCTCGACCAGATGAGCCTGGACATCGGCGACATCGACTATGTGATCATGAACCACCTCGAGCCCGACCACTCGGGCTGGTTCGACAGCTTTATGAAGCTGCGCGGCGACGTCACGGTCGTCACGAGCGAGAAGGGTGCCGAGCTCGTGAAGCACTTCTACGGGTACAACGGCGACGTCATGACGGTCAAGCACGGAGATACGCTCGACCTTGGCGACGGCCGCGTGCTGCTGTTCGCCGAGATCCCGAACGTGCACTGGCCGGAGACGATCGCGACGTACGACACGAAGAGCAAGACGCTGATGCCGTGCGACGCGTTCGGGAGCTTCGGGTCGGTCGGCGACAAGATGTACGACGACCAGCTCGACGAGGCGGACTTCCGGTTCTTCGAGAACGAGGCCGAGCGCTACTACGCGAACATCGTCGGGCCGTTTTCGGTGTTCGTTCAGCGCGCGATCGACAAGCTCAAGGACATCGAAATCAGGATCATCGCGCCCGGGCACGGGATCGTCTGGCGGCAGGATCCGGGTCGCATCGTCGGTGACTACATCCGCTACGCGAGCTACGGAAAGGGTCCCGCGAAGACCGACGTGACGGTGCTCTACGCGTCGATGTACGGGATGAGCGCCCGCGGCGTCGCACCGGTCGTCGAAGGGCTCAAGAGCGAGGGCGTGACGGTGCACGTGCACAAGATCCCGGAGACCGACTGGAGCTACGCGATCGCGAGCGTCTGGCAGAGTTCGGGAGTCGTGATCTGTACGCCGACCTACGAGTACAAGATGTTCCCGCCGATGGCCGCGGTCCTGGAAGAGATCGGCCGCAAGAAGGCGCTCAACCGGAAGGCGTTCCGATTCGGCAGTTACGGCTGGTCGGGCGGCGCGCAGAAGGAGCTCGACGAAATCATGGAGCGCAACCGGACGAACTGGGAGTTCCTGGAGCCGGTCGAGTTCCGCGGCGCGCCGACCGACGAGCACCTGAGTCTGATCCGTGAGCGCGGCGTCGAGCTCGCTCGCGCGGTCAAGGGTTGGGTCGCCGCCGGGTCGTGACCGGTTTGCCCGCGGGGCTACCGACCCGAACCGTCGCGGACCCTCGTCACCACGACCCCGGCCTCTTCGAGCAGGTCGATGACATTGTGCGGTCCCGCGAAGTGCCCGGCGCCGACGACGACGAAGGTCGTCCCGCCCGCGTCAAGGTAGTCGATCAGCAGCGGTATCCACGCCCGGTTGCGGTCGGTAAACAGTCGGTCGTACGTCGCCCGGGATTCCGGGGATTCCCCGATCGCGTGCATCATCACCGCCGCGAGTGCCTCGGTGTCGCCGCTGCGCCACGCGGCGTACAGCGCCTCGAGCTCGCCGGTCCGCGCGGCGTCGAGCGTCTGAATCAGGCTCGCGGCCTGTTCGTCGAGCGGAGCGCCGGCGAGCGCATCGATCTGGTCTTCGAACGTTTCGAGCGCGTCGCGGGCGACGGCGGCGGCGACCGCGCGGTCGTGGAACCATTGGTCGAGGCCGTTCGCGGTCGAGAAGTCGGCCGATGCGACCGCGGCCTCGGCAAACAGCAATTCGACCGCCCACGGCTGCATCACCCGGACCGCCTCCGCAGGCAGTCCGTGCTCGGCGGCGAACCCTTCGATGATCGCGGCGTTCGACTCTCCTATCAACTGATCGAGCGTGGTCCGTGCCGGCAGGAGCACGCGTTGCGCTATCGCGAACACCGCCGCGGCGAGCGCCTCTTCGTCCAGGAGAATCTCGGTTACCAGCAGGTCGGACCGGTCGAACGCGTCGACGACGAACCGCGGCGGCGGCAGCGCCTCGTCGGGCGCCGCGTGGATCGAGCCGTAGAGGTAGAGCGTCGCGTCGCCGTGCTCAACGACCCAGAGGAACGGCGTGATCGCGCGGCGCTCATCGGCAACACCCGCCGCAGCGACAAGCGCGAGCAGCGCGACGGCCCCGCCTTTCCAGGCGACGGCCGCGCCTTTCCAGGCGATGGTGCGGAGGAGGGCGGTGGCGGACCTTGTGCGCGGCGTCAAAATGCCGCGCTCCCCGGCGTGCGCGGGAAGGGGATCACGTCGCGGATGTTCTGCATGCCGGTGCAGTACTGGATGAACCGCTCGAACCCGAGCCCGAAGCCGCTGTGCGGAACGGTCCCGAACCGGCGCAGGTCAAGGTACCACCAGTAGTCTTCGATCTTGAGACCCGCTTCGGCCATTCGCGATTCGAGCGCGGACAGGTTCTCCTCGCGCTGGCTGCCCCCGATGATCTCGCCCAGGCGCGGCACCAGGACGTCCATGCCGCGCACCGTGCGGCCGTCGTCGTTCTGCTTCATGTAGAACGCCTTGATCTCCTTCGGGTAGTCGGTGACGATGACCGGGCCCTGGTACACCTCTTCGGTGAGGAACTTCTCGTGCTCGCTCTGGAGGTCCCGACCCCACGCGACCGGGTAATCGAACGACGCGCCGCTCTTCTCGAGCGCCTCCACCGCTTCGGTGTACGTGATCCGCTGGAACGTCGAGTCGGCGACGCTCCGCAGGCTGTCGATCAGGCCGGGCTGGATCCGCGCGTCGAAGAACGCCATGTCCTCCTCGCATTCGGCGAGCAGGCCACTGATGAGCGTCCGGATGAAGGTCTCGGCCAGGTCCATGTTGCACCCGATGTCGCAGAACGCGATCTCAGGCTCTATCATCCAGAACTCGGCCAGATGGCGCGTCGTGTTCGAGTTCTCCGCCCGGAAGGTCGGGCCAAAGGTGTAGACCGAATCGAGCGCGCTCGCGTAGATCTCGGCGTTCAGCTGACCGCTCACCGTCAGGAACGCCGGCTTGCCGAAGAAGTCGCGCGAATAGTCGACGACCGGCGTCGACCCGTTCGTGCCGGACTTTGACGGGTGGTGCTTCGCAAGGCCCTCCAGGTCGAGCGTCGTGACCTGGAAGAGTTCACCCGCGCCTTCGGCGTCGCTCGCGGTGATGATCGGTGAGTGGACGTAGAGAAAGCCGCGCTCCTGGAAAAAGCGGTGGACCGCGAAGCTCAACGAATTACGCACGCGCGCGATCGCGCCGAACGTGTTCGTCCGCGGGCGCAGGTGCGCGATCTCTCGCAGAAACTCGAAGCTGTGGCGCTTCTTCTGCAGCGGGTAGCGGTCGGCCGGGCAGTCACCGACGACGTCGATCGC
>SKVA01000564.1 GCA_007129695.1 Spirochaetaceae bacterium
ACGATGTCGCGCTGCGCAGGATGGAGGAAGACGGTCCAGCGGTCCCATGGCGAGTCGAGCGCGCGTTCGAGCTCTTCGCTCCCGACGATGACACGGAAGCTACGCTGTGCCTCCGGATGGTCGAAACCTTCCTCCAAGGAAGCGGTTGCACGCGGTGGCTCAGGCTCTACGCCGGCTGCTATGGCCAGTAGCGCTTCTGCGGCGTCTGCTGGAAGGCGCTCGACGATCGACAGGAGTGTGTCTTCGTCGGCCGAGCGCACGTCGGTGATCCAGTCCGACGGAATCCCCCAGCCAAGCAGCTCTTCTTCACTCCGCGATGCGCACGGCACGCTCGCCGGCACCGGCGCCTCGATGGGGCGTCGGATGATGATCTCTTCTACGGTTTCGCGGATTTCGACGAGCTGGGCAACGCCGGTCGTCGGGTGCTGCTCGAGCCTGCGGCGCTCGGCCCATGCGTATGCGCGATCGTGATGGTCGGCGTAGCACAGCACCAGGGCGTCGTTGCTGCGGTGCACGACGAGTCGGAGATCGCTCCCCGCGCGGACCGACCAGAAGCCCTTGTCGCGAGCTCGCTCGACGCGGTGGAACTGCAGGCCGGGATGCGCAGCGTTGACCTGCAGATCGTACGCAGCGGTCTTCGCCTGCTTCTGTTCGGCAGCGGGGAGGCGGACGACGCTATCCGTGAACGTACTCGAGATGATAAACTTCATTGCGCCCCCGTATGATCATCATCGATGCATGGCATGCGGTCAAGGCGTGGCGTTCAGGGACGCATCCACCCCAGGTTTTCAGGCTGTATGATAGGTATATATACCTATCATACAGCCTCTCGATACTCGTGCGGGGTTCGTCTTCTTGATTGGTTGACGACCACGCGTATTCATAGGTATATATACCTATGAATACGACAACTACATGAGCAAGCCAGTACAAGACCCCGAGTTCAACCAGTCAGCCCTTGTCGATGCATTACAAAAGTACAACCGCGCAGTCCTCATGCCGGCGGAGTTCCGATCGCTCGTCAAGGATCATGTTCCGGTCAGAACGCGCCAGAAGGAGATCGAGTCGGCGCTGATGAAGGCGGGGGTGATCCGGCGCGTCACTTTGAGAAGCGACGGGTATCGCGACATCGATCGCATCGCCGTTGTCGGGCTTTCGCCGACGCCGTACGACCATGCCCTGTCCATTCGGAGCGGAAGCTACCTCTCACACGGCTCGGCGGTGCATCTGCACGGACTGACGGAGCAGCAGCCTCGGATGGTCTACGTGAACAAGGAGCAGGGCAAGAAACCGGCTTCGGCTGGACCGCTATCGCAGGATGCCATCGATCGCGCCTTCTCCAGACCCCAGAGGCGGTCGAAGTACGTCTTCCGGATTGACGACGCCCAGATCGTCCTGCTCGCGGGTAAGCAGACCGGAAACGCCGGAGTGGTGACGGATCCGGCGACGGGTCATCCTTCTACCTGCCTCGAGCGAACGCTGATCGACATCGCGGTCAGACCGCGATACGCCGGCGGTGTCTTCCAGGTCATGAGTGCGTTCTCCACGGCCGCAACCGCGATCGATCCTGCGAGACTGCTCGAGCTGCTGCAGGTGCTCGACTACAAGTATCCGTACCATCAGGCGCTCGGATTCTACCTCCAGCGGGCCGGCGCAGATCCTGGTCTGTTGCAGTCCATCAGGTCGCTCGGGCTTGAGTTCGACTTCTACCTGGACTACACGATGGCGAGCCCGCAGTACGACGCATCATGGCGCGTCTACTTCCCACTTGGCGTATAGCGCGGCTGCAATGGCCGCGACGAAGTCGTAGTAGAACCGGAAGCTCTCAATAGGTCGGGACACCGAGTTCTCAACGTCGGCCCAGCCTCCCTGGTGGAGAGCCTCGGTCTCGCGGAATCTGGAGAGAAGTGCGACGTCGACGTGCTTCGCGGCAAACACGGCCCGAACGACCACGTCGTGTTCCTCGAGCCTGATCGCGAAGTGGTCAGACAGAACCCAGATGTCGTACAGGTCTCGAGACCGACTCCGCTTCATGCGGAGCGGGATCTCGGGGTACTCGGGATGCTGCTGGACGAGCGCCCGCAGCTTCTCCGCGGCCAGCAGTACCGGGGAGTAGACTACGATGTCGGCGTCGCCAATCCTGCGTGCATCAGACCCGCTGACGTACTCGAACCGGCTGATCTCGATCCGGTACTTCCGGTTCTGACTGCCCGGGCTTACCGTCAACGCCCGCATCCGTTTGCCGCGAAGGTCACTTGTCGGGCTTCCCGGTGCGAGGCGAGGGATCAGCTTGAACTCGGCAAGATATCCTCCCCACCACGGCTTGACCCGAACGCTCGGCTTGGGCTCCATCGAGAACTCAAAGACCTCGATGTCCTGTCGATCAAACGCCGTGACGAGCGAACGCTCGATCCGGGTGCGGATGTCGTCGAGGTCGTCGAAGTCGTCGGCGATCGAGAAGTCGAGATCGAGCGAGGTTCGATCGCCGACGCCGTAGACGAGCGTGAGCGCGTTCCCTCCCTTCAACACGAGGCGCCTGCACAGCGTATCGTCGGTGAAGAGCGCGGTCAGAATGGTGAGCCGGATCTGATCCTGAAGCATCCGTCACCGGCTCTCCTGGTCCAGACCGATCATACGCGCAGCACCTTCATCACCTCATCCCCCAGGTGATTGATCACCTTGACGGCGATCCGTCCGCTCTGCGGCCGCGGGAAGGACCGGGAGACGGCGCTGTTCAGCGTGGCCCAGGCGTCTTCGTCGATCTCCGCCTTGAGCGTGGTTTTGAGCGACTTGTACGGGTCTCCGGCGCCCAGGAAGTAAGCATGGCGAACGAAGAAGCTCTCACCGTTGTAGTCGGTGTCGATGAACCAGGTGGCGATGCCGTCGGCGCTGTCCGATCGAACCTCACCGGTGGTGGGGTCGAAGACGTCCACGCCGTTGATCGTCACGCGGAGTCGATCACCGTCGACCGTCTCCACGTCGATGTCGGGCTCCCCGAAGATCACAAAGAGGTTACCCTTTCCGGTGCTCTTCAGGTCCTCGGCCATGTGGAGGTCGGCGTTCATCCGCGCCTTGAGCACCCGCACGGCGCCGAGGCTTCCGAACTCGGTGGCCTGCGCGTCGTAGTTGAACGCGCAGGCGATCACGACGTCGAAGCCGGCTTCTCCGGCCTCGCGGGCGGCTTCCACCAGGTCGACGCGCGTGACGGTCCCGAACTCGGGTCCGATGAAGATGCCGTCTCTCCGCTCGGCGTCGGCTTCCTGGTAGGTGGCTTCCGCACAGATGGCGCGTCCGGCCCAGCCGGTAAGCGCGGTGAAGGTGATACGGTCTTCCTTGTGCGCCTGCTGGACGCCGGCGACGCGCAGCTGTTCGAGGATCATCTGATCGAAGCTCTGCACGGGGCGGTAGTCGGGGGCGGATTCGGCGACTTCGAGCGGATCGATGAGCCGATCGTCTTCGTCCACGCCGAGCACGCGGTGCGGGCTTAAGCTCTCTACGGTGAAGGGTCCCGCGACGCGTACTGTCTTGGTGTCTTCGTACGGTTTGTCGTAGAGGTACTCGTATTCGGCCTTGGCGGCGATGGACGCGTCGATGGCCTGCTGCCGGGCGATCCGCGCCTTCCAGAACCGCTCGAGCGCAGGTGCCGCGGCGGGGGGCCAGTCGGACGGGGCTTCGCGGGGGACTTCCCACTCGACGAGGTCGGAGGCGCTCACCTCTTCACCGCTCGGCATGGTGAAACGCTTCTCCTCCGGCACGGTGAAGTCGACGCCGTTCCCGGCGCGTCCTCCGGTGGCGACTTTGAATGGCGTCTTGTGCCCGCGGAGCGCTGCGTTAAGGTCGGCGAGCGCCGCGAGCACGGCGGGCTGGTGTTCATCGTACAGGACGTCGATTTCGGTGTTGTTGGCGATGCTCTTCAGCGTGATGTGCGGCACGCGCTCGTAGACGAACCCGTGACGGATGTTGCCGTAGGTTTCCTTCGGGACGTAGGGCGTGCGGGTGACCTCCGCCTCCTTCTGGCGCCCGGCGTCGCTGTCGGAGAGCAGGTA
>SKVA01000181.1 GCA_007129695.1 Spirochaetaceae bacterium
CGGGCTGTCGGTCACCGACGCGACCCCGGAGATTCTTGACGCCTGGCAGCGCGATATCGAGCGGTTCAGAGCCCAGATGAACACAGTGTTCGGTGTCGACATGACCGCGCGGATCGAGCGGATCCTCGACGAGTACAGGCGCCGGTAGATGGGGCGACCACGATCGCGGGTCGCGGCATTCTGCTGGGACTTCGAGTCCGTCGTTGCGTCGGTGTCGCTGCTGCTGCTCGGTGTTCTGCCGGTCCTTGAGGTGGTAGTCCGGTTCCTCTATTCGGGCGGTATCCCGGCGTACAACCGCTACCTGCTGCACCTGGTGCTCGTCGTGTCGTTCCTCGGCGGGATGATCGCCGCGCGCGACGGCAGGCACCTATCGATACGCGTAGCGGTGGACGCGTTGCCTGACCGGCTGCGGATGGCCGCCGATTCGCTCGGATCGATTCTGACCGCGACGATCGTCGTCGCTTTCTTCTGGTCATCGCTGTCGTTCGTCGCGATCGGGTTCGAGCCCGGATCCCGGGTCGGGCTGTTCGCGACGTGGCTTGTCGCCGCGGTGATGCCGCTTGCGTTCGCGGTGATCGGCGTTCGTTTCCTGCTTGCCGGTCCGGGCGGTTCCGCCCGAGTAGTCGCTGGAGCGGTTGGCGTCATCGCGGGTACCGTCATCGGGCTGTCGGCGATTGCGTCGATGGTCTACACGCACGCGGCGACGATTCCTCCGATCATCGACCGACTCTACGATTTCTGGTTCGTCGCGATGCGCGTGGCTGCGGCGCCGCTTGCGATCCTGCTGGTGGTCGCTGCGTTCATCGGTGTTCCGCTGTTCGTCGTGCTTGGCGGCGTTGCGTTGCTGCTGTTCGCGCGCGACGGCGGGTCGATCGAGGTGATCGCGAACGAGAGCTACGTGATGTTGACCGGCAACGCGATCCCCGCAATACCGCTGTTCACGCTCGCCGGCTTCTTTCTGAGCGAGAGCAAGGCAGGCGAGCGTCTGGTCAGACTCTTCCGTGCGCTCTTTGGATGGCTGCCGGGAGGGTTGTTCATCGCGGCGATTCTTGCGAGCACGTTCTTCACGACATTCACCGGTGCATCGGGTGTCACGATTCTTGCGCTTGGCGGACTGCTGCTGTTCGTGCTCAACCGCGATCCGGCCCGCGATCAGGACTTTGCGGTCGGAACGCTGACAGCGAGCGGCAGCATCGGCCTGCTCTTTCCTCCGAGCCTCGCGCTGATCGTGTACGGATCGGTCGCCGGGGTCAGCATCTTCGATCTCTTTCTGGGTGGGGTTCTGCCCGGCGCGCTTCTGGTGATCGCGATGTGCGTCGCCGGAGTACTGTTCGCGCTCAGGCACAAGGTGCCGTCGGTCCCGTTCAGCCTTCCTGAGGCGTGGAGCGCGCTCAAAGGATCGATCTGGGAGGTCCTGCTCCCGGCCATCGTCGTTGCGGTCTACTTCAGCGGAATCGCGACTCTGGTAGAGACTGCAGCGCTCGCAGTCGTCTACACGCTGTTCGTTGAGACCGTGATCCATCGAGAGATCGGGCTCAAGCGGCTGGTGTCGGTCAGCCTGCAGGCGCTGACGATCGTCGGCGGCGTACTGCTGATCGTCGCGCTCGCGCGCGGGCTCTCGTACTACATCATCGACGTGCAGATACCGGAGATGCTCACATCGTGGGTGGCGGGCAGCATCGGTTCACGGTTCGTGTTCCTGCTTCTGGTGAACCTGGCGTTGCTGATCGCCGGGATGTTCATGGACATCTTTGGCGCGATCCTGGTGGTAGCACCGCTGATTATCCCGCTTGGGGCGGCCTTCGGCGTCGACCCCGTTCACCTGGGAATCATCTTCGTCGCGAACATGGGAATCGGGTTCATCACGCCGCCGGTCGGCCTCAACCTGTTTCTTGCGTCCTACCGCTTCGAGCTGCCGCTCGCGAAGGTGTATCGCGCCGTGGCGCCGTTCTTTCTGCTTCAGCTGTTGATCGTGCTCGTGATAACCTATTGGCCGTGGCTGTCGACGGTTCTGTTGTAGCTCCCGGTAGCTCGCGATTCGACACGGTTGACGTCGGAGAACCGCTTCGCGTCGGCGCGTTCCTGTTCGTAGGAGCGTCGATCGCCTCCGGCGCGGACGCTGTCGTGTACGCGGGGCTGGTGTGCGCGCTCGTGTCGGTCGTCGTGCTGCGGATCCGACGTCGAACCGGTTCAGGCCGTCGCCCCTGGCTGCGGTCCGCGACGCTCATCGCCGGTGTGACGATTGCCGCGATAGCCGCCGGTCTGCTCGCGAGTCGCTCGGCGTGGCCCGCGGCGGTCGTCCTCGCGTTCTGGGCGATGGTGGAGATCGTGTTCTGGTTACCGCCGTTTGAGCTGTCGACGCGGGTTCCTGTCTCTGCCGTCGACTGGTTGCTCGACGCGTGTGTTGCGGTGCTGGTCGGAGCGTTCGCGTCGCCGACCGTCGCCGCTACTGATGCCCTGCGTCTGCTCGCGCTGACCGTGCCAGCCGGTGCCGCGATCGCGTGCGCAGTGGCTGCGCGCGCGGCCGCCGCGTACGGTCGGGCCGACAGTTCGCAGCCGCCGCGCCGCGGACTCTTTCTGATCGCTGCGGTGGGCGCGTCGGCCGCGGCGTGCGCCGTGGCGCTCAGCGGGTTTGCGACGCGACTGCCGGTCGAGCACGCGCTGTTCGCGAGCATGGTTGGTGTACTGATCGTCGTGCTCGGGTACGCCGGGATGATCGACCCGCGGCCCGACGATCGAGTCGGGCGGGTCGCCACACTCCTGACCGTCGGGATGCTCGCGATCTGCTACGGCAACGCGGTGGTTCTTCTGATCGTCGGGTCGCGGTAGCGCCGATCGCCGGGGGGCGACCGCGGCGGTTGCACCGAACCGCGGACCTGCGTAAGCTTACCGCGATGGCGGTGCCGATCTACAGCGACGACGCGTGTCTTGCCCACTCGGCGGGATCCGCTCACCCGGAACGACCCGAGCGGATATCGGCGATCCTCCGTCGGTTGCGCGGCCGGCGCGCCGATAGCGGGATCGGGTTCATGACCGCACGGCCGGCATCGATCGACAGCCTGGTGGCGGTCCACGACCGGGTCTACCTGTCCGCGCTCGAAGCGACCGAGACCGCACCTTTCACGGTGTTCGACGCGGATACCACCGCAAATCAGCACACGTGGCGCGCTGCGCGCGCGGCGGCGGGCGCAGCGGTAGCCGCGGTCGATCAAGCCGTCGCCGATCCGACCGCGCGACCGTTCGTTGTGGCGCGGCCGCCGGGCCACCACGCCGAGGCCGACCGGGCGATGGGGTTCTGCTTCGTGAACACCGCCGCGGTCGCCGCCGCGCACGCGCACGCGGTCGGTATTGAGCGGGTGGCGATCGTCGACTGGGATGTGCACCACGGAAACGGGACCGAACGGATCTTCGCCGATCGGGCCGACGTTCTCTACGTGAGTCTGCACCAGTATCCACACTACCCGGGAACCGGCGCGCGGACCGACCGTGGATCGGGTGCGGGCCTCGGATACACGGTCAACGTCCCGCTACCCGCCGGTTCGGGCGAGCGCGAGTATCGCGATGCCTTTGCCGAACTGCTACCTGTGTTGACCGACTACGCGCCGCAGATTCTGATCGTATCGGCTGGATTCGACGCCGATTCACGCGATCCGCTCGCGTCGATGGAGATTGGGCCTGCTGCGTACCGGTGGATGACCGAACGCCTGGCCGACTGCGCGATCGCCAGTGCCGGTGGACGGATCGTGCACGTGCTCGAGGGCGGGTACGACCTGTCGGCGCTTGCCGACGGGGTCGATGCGGTCGTCGGGGCGCTATTGGAGTACCGGACATGAGCAGACGCGGGATCGGTATTGCGGTGATCGGTGCGCTGGTGTTTGCAGGCGGCTCGGCCGCGAGCGCGATCGAGCCGCCATCGAGCCCGGCGCGCGCCGGCCGCGTCGCGCCGCCGCGCACCGAGCTCTACCTCAGCTTCGTCGGTGATGTCATGCAGCACGAGCGCAATATAGAGATGCCCGACTACGATCGGCTCTACGATC
>SKVA01000031.1 GCA_007129695.1 Spirochaetaceae bacterium
CCCGGATCGTCCGGGCGCGGTACCGGAACTTCTACGATGTGCTGCGCAGCAAGCTCAAGTGGTCGGGTGAGCCGGGTTCTCCGACCGAAGAGGACGGTTGATGCTCGAAGAGCTGTCGATCCAGAACTACGCGCTCATCGACCGGCTGACTGTGCGGTTCACGCCGGGTATGAACGTGCTGACCGGCGAGACCGGCGCCGGTAAGTCGATTCTCGTGGGATCGTTGTCGTTGCTCCACGGGGCGCGCGGCGATGCCGGCGCGATTCGCACCGGAACAGAGGAGGCTCGGGTTGCCGCGACGTTTTCCATCGAAGGGAATGCGGACGCGAACGACTGGCTCTCCCTGCACGGTATCGATGCCGAGGACGAAACGGTCATCGTGCGTCGCACCGTGAAGGCAAGCGGCCGCGGTGCGATCTATGTCCAGTCGACACCGGTAACCAGAAAGGACCTGGCCGAGTTCGCGACCTGCATCTTTGACATCCACGGACAGCACGAGCATCAGTCGCTGCTCTCCGAAGAGAGCCACCGCAGGATGCTCGACCGGTTTGCCGGGCTCGAGTCCGACGCTGCGCGGCTGCACGACGCGTTCACCGAACTCACCTCGTTGAAGAAGCGATTTGAGACGATGGAAGCGAACGAGCGGCGGCGTGCGCGTGAGATGGATATACTCCAGTTCGCCGTCGAGGAGATCGCTGACGCCTCTCTGACTGCCGATGAGGAGGATGCGCTCGAGAACGAGCGTCGAGTCCTCAGCCAGCACGAGAAGCTGTTTTCAGCGCTCGATGAGCTCTACGATTCGATCTCCGAGAACCGCGGAGGCGCGCTCACCCAGATACGCTCGGCCCGGGCCGCGATGGATACGGTCGTCGGAATAGACGACGGATTGCAGGACACCGCGCGCAGACTCGAGGATCTCTTCTTCGAGCTCGAGGACGTATCGGAGGTGGTTCGCGATTACCGCGGTGGGGTCCTGTTCAGTCCCGATCGGCTCGAACAGGTCGAAACCAGGCTCGCACTCATTCATCGTCTTGAGAAGAAGTACGGTTCTTCGATCCCCGAGATCCTCGCGTACTACGAGGAGGCGAAAGCCCAACTGGAGGGATTCGAGACGTGGGAAGAGGACAAGGAGCGGCTGCGCGCTGACATCAAGACCAGAGAGCGCGACGTGCTCGCGCTTGCCAACGACCTCTCCGCGCAGCGCAAGGGCGCGGCCGGGACTTTGTCGCAGCGCGTCCTGTCGAGTCTTCACCAGCTCGGGATGGAGAAGTCCAGATTTGAGGTGAGCGTGGAGGTTCGTCGCGGGGAGAACGGTCGACCTAGCTGCGGACCGCACGGACTCGACACGATCTCGTTCGTGATTTCGCCGAACCCCGGAGAGCCGCTGAAGCCGCTGTCCGACGTCGCATCGGGAGGGGAGTTGTCGCGGGTGATGCTCGCGCTCAAACGCGCGCTTGCAGACAACGACCAGGTCGCGTGCATGGTGTTCGACGAGATCGACTCCGGGATCGGTGGGGAAATCGCCGTGTCGGTTGGCGAGCATCTCTACGAACTGAGTCGCAGCAAGCAGGTGCTGTGCATCACGCACCTTGCGTCGATCGCAGCGCGCGCCGACACGCATATCGTGGTTCAAAAGGTTGTCAGAGGCGACCGGACCGTGACTCAGATAGCGACGGCCGAAGCCGACTCACGCGTCGACGAAATCGCGCGAATGCTTGCGGGGGACCGCACCGGAAGCGCATCGCGCAACCACGCGCTCAACCTGCTCGAGAAGTACCGGAGGTAGTATGGGTAAGATCTCCGACGAGGCGAAGTCACGGTATTCGGAGCGAGTCAAGGAGTACCGAAACGTCGTGGAGGCGGCGCTCAAGCGGGAGCAGGCTGTGCTGGCAACGATCGAGCAGAATCCATCCGGAGCAGGGTACAAGCGGATCGCGCTCGCCGACGAGCGACTGAACCTGGCCTCAATCTACCTTGTGCTCAACCGGATCTCATTGAGCATGCTCAATATCAAGAACGAGAGCTTCCTCAACGACGCCCGGCGTTCGTGCTACTCGAGCGTGATCTTCATCGAGGAGGTTGTCAGCAATCTCATCGATGCTCCGTTTTCCGACTATTCAGACCGGCTGTCGGAGATCGAGAGTCTCCCGGATCCAAAGCGCTACGCGCTGATCCGTAAACTCGGCTTCACGATCCAGTCGGTCGTCGACGACTACGGCGAGAACAACAAGTGGCGCTGGTCGTTCGTCGAGCTCGAGGGACGGTTTGCGACCGTAGCAAAGAACGTAGTCGACCTGAAGACGCTGATCGCCGGACTCGACCCGCGCGTGCAGGGATACGAGATGCGTCTGGCGCACCTGCGACTGGTCAAGGGGCTTCTGCAGCGATCGGCAGACCGTTACCGGGAACGGTACGAGCTAGCGACGTCGCGAATCGATGACTTCAAGCAGGCGGTGAGCTTCCTGCTCGCGTTGAAGCGGCTCCACACGCTCCTCGGCGAGACGCAGCAGGCCGACGCGACCAAGCGTAAGGCCGACGTCTGGAAGGCGAAGATGGAAGACGACGAGAAACGGGCCGAGGCGAAACGAGGCTAGGGCTGCCGCAGATGGTGCAGCGAATCGAACGGGATAATCTCTTTCACCGAAGCGTGCTCCCAACGACCGTCGGCGTCGGAGAAGTGGACAATTGCGTCGTGATCCATGAACTCGCTGATGACCTGCCGACACGCGCCGCACGGTGGCAGAGGCATCGGGGCATCGGGTGAGTAAACCGCGATCGCGGTGAACTCGCGGTGACCGGCCGATATAGCGGCCGCTATCGCCGAACGCTCGGCGCAGATCGTCAGTCCGTACGAGCGGTTCTCCACGTTCGTGCCGCTGACTATCGTCCCGTCGGCGCACAGTAGCGCGGCGCCGACGCGGAATCTTGAGTACGGCGAATAGCTGTTTGAGGCCGCAGCGATCGCAGCCGCTCTCAGTGACTCGTGATCCATCCGGTCCTCCCGTGGTTTGACACCGATAATCCGATAGTATACGATCCGATCGTCGCTGAGAACGACACCGCCTATCATGCGAATACGCAACTTCTACGTACTGATCCCGGTTTTCGTCCTCCTGTACCTCGCATTCTTCCCGTTTCGGCTCGCCCCGGAACTCACCGTGGACGCCCGGTGGGCGGTGGTTCCTGCGATCGACCCCGTCGTTGCAGTCGACGCGCGGAATCCCGCCGCTGTCCGCCCGGATACCGACGAACAGCGGTCGTCGTACGTCGACGCGTGGATCCCGTTCACCGGGGAGTCGTTCGGGTGGGTCGACTCCGACGGGCGCGTGCGCGCTCGATGGCGAACCTCATCGCCGGTCGCGATCGGGCCCGATCTGTTCGTCGCGTATGCGCGACACGCCGACCAGCTTGTAGTCCGCGACGTCAACGGGGTTCCGGTCGCTTCGCTTCCGGTTCCTGGGTACCCGTTCTTCGTCGGAGGATCGCTGTTTGTCTCGGGTCCCGACGCGCTCGCACTGACTCGGATCGATCACCGCGGTGAGCTCCTCTGGACGCTGCGCCACGCATCGCCGGTGACATCAGTCGCGGTGGCGGATGAGTACACGGTGATCGGCACCCTCGGCGGCAGAGTGTCGGTTGTAGGTAGCGCGGGTGGTGTCCTCGCCGACAGCGTGCCCGCCGACGGATCGGGCGCCGTGACCGTCAGCGTTGCCACCGACCGCACGGCGGCGCTGGTCGCGGTTGCCCGGCAACGACTCGACGCGATCGACCGCACGCTCGTGACCGACGTCGAACTGTTCGCGCGTACCGATGACCGGCTGGTGCCTGCCTCACGGGAGGTGGTTGCGCGCGCGGCCGCCGGGTTCCCGGTGGTTGACCTATCTTCGCCCCGACCCCGAACGAGACCAGACCATGCAAAAAACGTATCGACTCGACCGCCACGGCAACCATCCCGAGGTCGCCCGCTTTCGCGTCGCCTCCGACGTTCCCCCGCGGCTGACC
>SKVA01000010.1 GCA_007129695.1 Spirochaetaceae bacterium
AGACCGCCTCTCCGGTGGTCTTGCCCTTGACCTGGACAAAGTCTATGAAGCGGCACGGCAGCCACTCCTTCACCTTCCGGTAGACACTTTTGGAGAAGATCAGCCCTTGGTGATAGTCCTTCGTCAGGCCTTCGAGCCGTGAACAGTAGTTGACCGAGTCGCCGATGACCGTGTAGTCCATCTTCTTGTCGGTACCGATGTTTCCGACCGTCACCAGGCCGTAATGGATGCCCATCCCGGTCTTGAACTCGGGCTTCCCCTCGGCGACATGGCGCGCGTTGAAGTCGCGCAGCGCCTCCTGCATCTCGAGTCCGGCGCGAACCGCCTGGAGCGCATCGTCGTCGTGTCTGACCGGGGCGCCGAAGAACGCCATGATCGCGTCGCCGATGTACTTGTCGACGATCCCGCCGTGCGCGACGATGATGTCGACGAGCCGCTCGAAGTACTTGTTCAGGCTCACGACCAGCTCGTCGGGCATGAACTTTTCGGAGATCGTCGTGAAGCTACGGATGTCGGAGAAGAGGATCGGGAGCACGACCTCCTTGCCGACCAGGGCCGCCTCCGGGTTCGCGAAGATCGTGTCGATGACGTCCTTCGGGACGTAACGCTGGAAGATGTTGCGGATCTTCCGTTCGTTGCGCTGCGCGATGACCGCGCGCAGCGCGAACCCGCGGATCTGCCTGTCGGCACCCTCCAGTTTCGCCAGCATCCGGTTGAACGTGCGCGCCATCGCGCCTATCTCGTCACGATACTCGACGCGGACACGCCGCGACAGATCGTTCGTCTGCGTGATGTCGAGCATCGCGGTGACCATCCGCGACAGTGGACCGGTCAGGATCGACGCGAAGGCCAGCAGGAGCGCGAGCGCGACGGTCGTTGCCGCACCGAGGATATAGTACGTGCGAGTCGTGATCTGTTCGACCTCGGCGAAGAAGTTCTCGCGGGTGTCGGTTACCAGAACGAACCAGCCGAACGGTGGGAATGCGAACGCCTGGGTGACCCGATCGACTCCGGCGATCCGCACGTCCTGCCACCCTTCGCGTCGCGCAGCGGCGCGCTCGGCCAGATCTGCGCGTTCGGCGGTCGACAGCATGATGCCTTCCGCGGTCGCCATGACGATCGCTCCGGACCGGTCGACGGCCAGGATCAGCTCGCTGTCGGCTCGCAGCAGCGTCCGCGCGTACGACCCGACGGCGCGGCGCGTGACGGTGATGTAGTCGGGGTTGTCGGCCAGATCGTTCGTGACCAGTAGATCCCACTGGTTGTCGGCGTACTTCTGGAGCTCCTGCGCCTTGAAGCCGAGCGCGTCGATCGCGACGCGCGTGATCCCCGAGCGCGCGGCGAACGCAGAGCTGAACCCGACCAGAAGAATCGTGACGGTCAGCAGCGGAACTACGACAAGAACAATCTTCCAGCGGATACTCATTCTCTTACCTTGTCGGACTTCCGGCTTCACTACTTTATGCTGGCGGTTTCTGCGGCGGATACCGATACTATTGACGTGGCGGACGCAGAGCACCTCCCCGATCCCGATGACCAGTCGGTCGTGTACGACGACCTGGGCATCAACGATGAGGAGCGGGAGGACATACACCGCGAGATCGAAACGCTCGTGTCGCAGAGCGGCACAGTCGGCGAACTGGCCGCCGAGTTCCTGCGCCCGCGACGCTCCGGCGTCGGGTTGCCGGTCCTGGTCTGGGCTATCGCCGCCGCGGTGTTCGCGGGCGGCTACCTCTACCTGGACTACTACTTCGCCGACCGCGACGAAGCCTTCGTCAGCGAGAGTCGCACGTTCTTCACGACCGAGGCGCAGCTCATCGAAGAGATCCTCAGAGAGAGCGCCCAGGCGCTCGCGCAGAAGGAACGAGAGATCGACGAGATTCAGAGCCGGCTTGCACGGCTCGGCGAAGAGCGTCTCGCGCTCGAAGCGAACATAGAGACCGAGATCGAAGCCCGGTCGGCCGAGCTGCGCGCACAGCTCGAGGCAGAACTCGCCGCCGAGCGCGCTCGACTCGCCGCGGCCGGCGCGAGCGACGCCGACATCGACGCACGCCTCACGACGATCGAGGCCGAGCGTGAAGCCGAGCTCGCCGCTCAGCTGGATCGTCTGCGGATGGAAGCCGAAGACGCGGTCGCGGAACTCGAACAGCAGCTCGCGGCGCAACAGCAGACGCTCCAGGGCGAGCTCGCCGCGAGCCAGAGCGAACGAGAACGGCTCCTGAGACAGGCGACCGAACGCGAAGCGCAGCTGCGTGCCGAGCTCGAGCAGGAGCTCGCGGCGCTCGAAGACGCCGAGCGCGCAGCGCTCGAACGCATCAGAACGCTCCAGGAGGCCCAGGAGGCGGAGACGCTCCTGGCCGACCGGATACTCGGATCGTTCACCGTGATCCTTCAGGACATCCAGGAGGGACGGCTCGACGATGCGGTCGCGGGACTCGACTCGCTCGATCGGCTCCTGCGCGACGTGCGCGCGCGGACCGACGCAGCAGAACAACGGCGCAGGACCGAACTCGCGCTCGCCGGGACGCTGCGCGGGCTCGTGCAGGAGATCGGCGTGCTCAGGGAGAGTCTTGCACTGCGCGATCTGACCGCGACACCCGAAGAGACCGATCAGATCGAGCAGGAACGCGCGGCAGCGTTGATCCGAACCGCGGCCGATACGGTCGCGCTCGCCGAACGAGCCCGACAGGAAGCACGGTGGAACGACACACGCTCGCTCTACCAGCAGGCGCTCGCGACGATACCTTCGCTCAACCTGGTCTACCCCGGAATCCTCGCGCTCGAGTCGTCGCGGCGCGGCGCAATCCTGGCCGAGTCGGTCGATCAGGCCGATCTGCTTCTGGAACAGGGGCTGGGCGGACAGGCAGCGCAGACCTACGTGCAGGGCCTGCGCATGCTGGCGGCGGACGACGACGACCCGATCATCGCGTTCTCCGACGGAATCGCGCGCGCGGTCACAGGCGTACAGGCGGAACTGCTCGATGCCCAGGATGAGATCGAACGGGAGTACCGGGAGCTGATCGCGGAGCGTGACCAGCAACTGTCGACGCTGAGCAGCCAGCTCGCGACCACACGTACGAGCCTGCTCGCGGCCGGACAGGCGGCAGACGCGCTACGCGGCGAAATGTCGACGCTGCGAGCCGAACGGAACGACCTCGCGGCACGCGTGGATAGTCTGACAACCGACCTTGCTGCGGCGCGACGCGCGACTACCGACCGGGACGAACAGATCGGCCGACTGACGACCGACCTCAACGCCGCTCGCGCACGGATCGCAAGCGTCGAGCAGTCGCTACGCGCGGCGCAGGAATCGGCAGCTTCCGCGCAGGTGACCGCTACCGCCAGAGAGAACGAACTGCGCGATGCGCTACGCGCGGCGGAAACCGCTGTTCGGGAGGCGCCGGCGACCGATACGGCTGCCACGATCGACGACGCAGAACTCCGCGCTCTGACCGAATCGTTCGACCGGGCGCGTGCCGACCTGACATCGGTGCGCGCGGAGCGTGACACGCTACGCGCGCGCATCGACGAGGCGGAGGCTCAGATCACGGGACTAGAACGCGAGCTTGCCGCGCTACGGCAGACGCGCGACACGGTGGCGGGTGACGCAGCTGCACTCGAGTCACGGATCGCCGAGCTCACGCAACGGATCGCCGAGCTCGACGCACGCGAGCGCGACGTCCAGACGCTTCAGAACGCGTACCGAAACACCCTTACCGCTGCGCGCGACCTGCTCGCGTCGGGACGCTACGACGACGCGTGGAGACGGATCGCAGCGACGCTCGCCACCCCAACCGGTCTGCGTCTGTTCCCCGAACTCTCATCGGTCATGGACCAGGCCGTCGACGGGCTGGTCACCGACGCGTCGACGCTCGCACGGACGGAGAGTCGGCAGACCGCTATTCGCGACGTAGTGTCGTTGACCACGCAGGTCCGCCGGAACATCGATGGACCACGAGAGGCCGCGGCGGTTCAGAGCCAGCTTCGCCGGTTTCCAGA
>SKVA01000092.1 GCA_007129695.1 Spirochaetaceae bacterium
CATCCGATGGAGAACGGTCCGTTCGCGGGAGTGAGTCTGGCGGCACGGCTATGACGAGCACCCGGCGAAACCCCCGTGCGAATCTGGTATACTCAGAGTCGTGGACCGTGGTCTGTTGCTCGCTCACCTCAGGAAGACTCACTTCGCGCCCGGTGACCGGGAGCGCGCGTTGCGGGACGCACGCGCAATAGCCGCGTACCTGCACGACGAGTACGGTGCGCGCGTGTTCGGAGTCGGTTTGTTGTTCGAGCCGGACCGTCGTTTCGGCGACAGGTCCGACATCGACCTGGTCGTGGAAGGTCTCCCCGCGGCACGCTACTTCGAGGCATCCGCGAAGGCGGCCGCGATGACCAACTTCGACCTCGACCTGATTCCTCTGGAGGATGCGACCGACTATATGCGAGAGGTCGTCGATACTCGGGGAGTGCCGCTGTGAACAACGATGAGGTGCTCGCCCGATGAGCTCAACGGTGGAATCCATCGCGCCGGGCTGACGGCGCGATCACCCCATGGCCCGATCCACCTCCTCGCGCGCGATCGATGCCCAGCGGTCGAAGCGTTCGGGGTGGTGTTCGCACGTGTGCGTGTCCTTGAGGATCATCTCGAGCACGCACGAGTTCGCGCGCGCAATCTCCAGCATCTCCCGGATGTACGCGCGGATTCGCTCCTCGTCGAACGACCCGACCAGATCGGTCGGCCGTGGTTTCCAGCTCAGGATGTAGTGCGGGCCGAGCTCTTCGGCCGCGACGCGGATGTCGGCCCACGGTGAGATCGACAACCGACGGATCCCCGGGATGCTCAGCACGAAGCCGAGCCGGTCGGTCAGCGGTTCGCAGCAGCCGTACCCGGAGAGCGCGAACGGCTTCAGGAGCTCGCGCTCGTAGCGTAACGCAAACTCCTCGTGCTGGATCGGGCCGACCTGCGCGAGCTCCTGGCTTTCGGCGCTCGCCCACATGTCTTCGGGACGGATCTTGTCGGGATCGTAGCCCGGCAGCGGGATCTCGTCGGTGTAGCCGACGCCGCCGCTACTGTGATACGTCGCGTCGTTGTTGAGCGACAGCAGGTCGAGCTCGATGTACTGGCGCAGGATCTCCTTGTGCCCTCGCACCAGGAACCCCATCGTGTCGTGGAGAAAGTCCGGGTCATCGAACATGTCGACCATCATCTGTTCGAGCCCTCGAAGCGCCGTGTACTGGTTCATCAGGTGGTACGACACGTGCGCGACGCCCTTCGTGCGCACCTGCAGCAGACCGTCGAACAGCTCATGCGCGTCCGCTTCGCGCCGCGCACTCTCTGCGTGATCGTGCGTGATACTCGGTACGCGAAGGCGCTCCAGATCAGCGCGGCTGTTCAGGACCGGTTCGAAGCTCCACGCTCCCCGGTCGCTCGTCGATGGGTGCCGCGCACCCTCGAGCCCCCAGCCCGACGAGTCGATCGCCTTGCTGACGATCCAGTCGGATTCGATCACCGTGTCGTCGGCGAAGTGGTCGTGGTGGTAGATCCTGCGTCGCAGGTTTGCTTCGATCGCGCGCGCGGAGGGCTCCCGGCACTGCAGCGACGATTCGCTCAAGAGCTCGACCCAGCCGCCTTCGGGGAAGAGGAGCGTCATCGGTCGCTCGGGCTTCAGGCTGTTGTGCGCCTTCCACAGGCGGCGCCGCTCTTCCTGGATCGGGAGCGCCGCGATCTGTGCTACCCGAGCTGCCAGGTCGCGGAGGATGGTACGGTCGGTGCTGGTCATGCATGCAGTATAGCCGAAGCGGTCGTGGCGGGCGTGCATCCGGCTTCGCCGGAGACGGCCGCACGTCCGCGGACGGACGTACGAGCGTGATCGCGCTATACTCACGCGGTGGCAGGCGAGCACGGATTCGTGATCAACCAGGATGATGAGCGACTGTCGGGATTGCCCGCGATCGGGATGGTGGGCGATGCCCGGCACCACAGCGCCGAACCCCGCCTTGCCCCGCACTACAATGCGGGGATCGAGATATGCCTGTGCCGTTCCGGCGTCTACCGGTGGAACGTCGGGGGTCGCGACGTCGACATCAAGCCCGGAGAGCTGTCGATAACCAGGCCGTGGGAGCGGCATTCGGGGCAGAACAACGTGCTCGGGCCCGGACGGCTTATGTGGATCGTGCTCGCGGCCGACGGATCCGCGCGGGCGCTCGACGCACCCACGCTCACGCGCGAGCTCGGGAGCGACGCGGCGTGGGTGCTCCCGACGATCGCGACAGTGCCGGTCTCGCACCTTGGCTCTCTTGCCGACGCGGTGGACCTCTTCGACCGTATCGCAGATGAGCTGTGCCGGTTACAACCCGGGGCGAGCTCGGTCGTACGCGCGGCGTACGTCACGCTCCTGGTCCTGATCGCACGGCGGCTTGCCGACGTGAACCGGGCAGGTTCGGTCGGCGAAGCCGAGCAGGTCCCCGCGCGCGTGCTCGCGGTCCTCAACGACGTCGCGGCGACCCCGCTCGACGGATGGACGTCGCCACGCATGGCAGAGCAGGCGGGGCTGGGTCTGACCGCGTTCACCGAGTGGTGCCGGCGCGCGACCGGGCGTTCGCCCCGCTGGTACCTGATCGAGCAGCGGCTCGCAGCGGCGCGTGGCCGACTCGCCGCCGGCGCGACGGTCACCGACGCGGCGCTCGACTCGGGCTTCTCCTCTTCGCAGCACTTCTCCGCGACGTTTCGCAAGCTCTACGGCGAAACCCCGACCGACTACCGGCGCCGGATTGATCCGAGATCGGTAAACAGTTGACGAAAATATACATTTATGTATAGTTAATGCAATGAAATTCGACGCGCTTGTTCGAAGCGTTGGGACACAACGGTACTTCGATCTGGCGACACTGAAGACACTTTTCCCCTCCGAGCAGGACACCCTGTCTGTGCAGCTCTACAGGTGGAAGCGGGCGGGGCGTGTCGTGGAGCTGCGACGTGGGCTGTACGCATTGGCAGACCCGTACCGTAGCGAGCCGCTCCACGGGCCGGCTGCCGCCGGTGCAATCTGTCGACCATCGTATCTCAGCCTCCAGTGGGCACTCTCCTGGTATGGTGTCGTTCCTGAGAAGGGCGGGGTCTTCACATCGGTCACGACCCGTGAGCGTCGCAGCTTTCGCAACACGCTCGGCGTGTACACCTACCGGACGGTCAAGCCCGAGATGTTCTTCGGCTACGTGACCGAACGGATCATGTCCGCCGACGTCCGCATTGCTACTCCCGAAAAGGCACTTGTCGACCTGTGGTACCTCAGCAGAGGCGAATGGCGGCCTGAACGCATGGAGTCGATGCGGTTCGACGTCGACGCCGGCGTCGATCGCGATCGCCTGCGAGCGACTGTAGATCAGATCGCGAAACCGCGAATGAGGCGCGCGCTCAGTGCATGGATGGAGTATGCCGGTACTAGTTCTACGGACGAGGTCATCTCTGGATGAAGACTGAAGCGCTTGAAATCGCGGGCAGGTTTTCCGAGCCGGGCGAGCGGCTCAACGCTCTCCGCGAGTACCTGCAGGCTCAGGTGCTCCGGAGTCTGCATGAGTCGGAGGCATTTACGTCGCTGTCGTTCGTCGGCGGTACGGCCCTTCGCTTCGCGCACAATCTTCGCCGCTTCTCCGAGGACCTGGACTTCAGCGTCGAGGACACTCGGCGGTATACACCGCGCCCTTGGCTCGCCCGGCTCGACCGATCGCTTCGGCTTTCAGGGTACGACGTGACGGTTTCCTGGAACGATCGCAAGATCGTCAACACGGCGTGGGTCCGTTTCGGCGGGCTCCTTCACAGACTGGGCCTGGCGACCCAACCACTCCAGAAGCTGGGCATCAAAATGGAGATCGACACGAGGCCTCCCGCCGGCGCGGTGACCGAACGCGTCGTGATTCAACGTCATTCGCTGATCGCGCTGCAGTACCACGATCTGCCGTCGATGATGTCCGGTAAGCTCCACGCGATTGTGACCCGACCGCGTACCAAGGGTCGCGACTGGTACGATCTCATG
>SKVA01000030.1 GCA_007129695.1 Spirochaetaceae bacterium
CACGTCGTAGGAGATGGTTCCATCGCGGGCGCCGGTCACGAGCTCGGTACCGCCCCCGTAGTAGCGCACCGCGCGCCCGGCTTCCCGAGCCTGCCGATACGCGGCGGCCGCGTCCCGGAGCGTGGTCGGGCGCAGGTACTCGACGTCGAACGGGATCATCGGTCGCCTCCCGCCCGCCACAGCAGCTCCGGCGTGATCGGCAGCTCGGTGATCTCCCGACCGATAGCGCGCGAGAACGCGGCGCTGAGCGCGCCCGGCATGCCGATGATGCCCTGCTCGCCAAGGCCGCGCGCGCCGAAGGGGCCGTCGCCCTGGGGGGTCTCGATGAACTCGACGATGTACTCGGGGTGTTCGCCGTAGCGGATGAGCTTGTAGTCGCGGAGCTTGCCGTTCAGCACGCGGCCGCGCGCGTCGAAGGCGAACGCCTCGCGCGTGGTGTAGCCGATCCCCATCGCCATCGCACCGACTACCTGGCCGCGCGCGAGCGCCGGGTTGATCACGCGCCCGACGTCCATCGCGCACACCGCGCGGAGCACGCGGAACGTGCCGTCGCGGAGGTCAACCTCGACCTCCACGCCCTGCGCGCCGAGCGTCCACTCCAGGCCCGGCCGCCCCTTGCCCGTCTCAGGATCGATGTGCGACAGGTGGCGCGCGATGTACTTCCCGCGCCCGATGATCGGTCCGCCGATCGCGTTGCCGTTCTCGTAGACGTAGCCGAGGACCACGTCGGCGAGCGCGAGCCCGTGGTCGGGGTCGTCGCGCAGATAGACGCGGTCGTCGCCCACCTCCAGATCCTCCTCAGGACAACGGAGCGGGGCGCTCGCGACGCGCTTGATCTGCGCGATAGCGTCGTCGCACGCGCCGAGTGCGGCTCGGCCTGCCATGAAGAGCGTCCGGCTCGCGGCGCTCGTCCAGTCGTGCGGAGAGCGGTCGGTCCTGACGTCGGTGACGACGTGGACCCGGTCGGGGTGCATCCGCAGCCGCTCCGCGACGATCTGCGCGAGCCCGGTGTGGATCCCCTGCCCCATCTCGACCGCGCCGGTCATCAGGTTCACGCTCCCGTCCTCGTTGAAACTGAGCGTCGCCGCGGCATCGGTGAACGTCGGTATCGCGGGTGCCTTCCAGTAGCAGCTGACGCCCTTCGCGCGCACTCGGTGTTCGTCGACCACGGTGCGAGAGCCCGCGCCCCAGTCGAGCGCTCGCTCTACGCGATCGATGCACGCGGCGAGGTCACCGGTGTTCGCGTCGAGCACGTCCTGCGCCGGCGTCGTGTCGCCCGCGCGCACCGCGTTGCGTCGCCTGAACTCGACCGGATCGATACCGAGCTTTCCGGCGAGCATCTCAACGGTCCGCTCGATCGCAAAGCTCATCTCGATATGCCCGAACCCGCGGTACGCGGTCGCGAACGGATGGTTCGTGTAGACACACTTCGAGTCGGTCCACAGGTTTGGGATGCGGTACGGGCCGCTCGACGCGTACCCGGCCGCGCGGCTCACGTTGACCGCGTAGTCGGCATACCCGCCCGAGTCGAACAGAAACTCGATCTTGGCCGCGGTGATCGTCCCGTCCGCGCGGGCACCCATCTTCACGGTTGCGTCGAGTCCCGGGGCGCCCGGCGAACTGATCATGTCCTGCTCGCGCGTGTTCGCGACGCGGACCGGTCGCCCTCCCGCGGCGCGCGACAGCAGGTAGGCGAGCGGCTCGAGCTGGATCCCCGCCTTGCCGCCGAACCCGCCGCCGATCTCGCCGGTTTCGACCGTGAGCTTCCCGGCCGGTATGCCCAGGCAGCGGCTCATGATCGCGCGCACGCCGAACGGTGACTGCGTGGACGAACGGATCACGACCTGACCCGATCGCGTGATCTCCGCGATCGCGATCCGCGGTTCCATCGCGGCGTGGTCGGCCGGCGGGAAGCTGAACGACTCCTCGACGACGGTGTCGGCGGCGGCAAAGCCCGCGTCGATGTCGCCCTTGCGGATCTTCGTGTGGTGCGCGACGTTCGTCCCCGGTTGTGGAAGAATCGCGGGGATGTGCGCGTACTCGGCCATGTCGGGATGGAGGAGCGGCGCGTCCGGCGCGAGCGCTTCGCGCGGCGACAGCACAGCGGGTAGCTCGCGATACGCCACGCGCACCAGACGCGCCGCGCGCTGCGCGGTTCGCTCGTCGTCGGCGACGACCGCGACGACCGGCTCACCGTGGTACCGAACGACCCGGACGGCGAGCGGCGGCTTGTCGCCAAGGTAGAGCCCTACCCGGTTGGGAAAATCGGATCCCGAATACACGCCGATCACACCGGGCAGATCGAGAGCGGCCGTCGCGTCGACCGACTCGATCGCGGCGTGCGCGTGCGGGCTCGTGACCAGCGCGGCGTAGAGCATACCGGGAAGCGACAGGTCGTCGGTGAAGCGGGTTCGGCCGTGCACCTTATCGGCGGCGTCCTTACGCGGGACGCTCACGCCAACAGATACCGAATTTGTCATCTTCAAAGGATAGCGGCGCACAGGCCGGCCGGCAAACGGGGTCAGCCGCCGAGCGCGAGCAGGATCCCCGCCGCGACCGCCGATCCGATCACGCCCGCGACGTTCGGACCCATCGCGTGCATCAGCAGGAAGTTCTTCGGGTTCTCCTCCTGCCCCACCTTCTGCACGACCCGGGCGGCCATCGGAACAGCGGATACGCCGGCTGCGCCGATCATCGGATTGACTTTGCCCCCGGTCAGCACGTACATCACCTTACCGAGCAGCACTCCGGCGGCGGTCCCGACCGAAAATGCCACCAGACCGAGCCCGATGATCAGCAGCGTCTGTAACGTCAGGAACCCGGCGGCGTCCATTCTCGAACCGATCGCGGTTCCTAGAAAGATCGTCACGATATTGATCAGCTCGTTCTGCGCGGTCTGAGACAACCGATTCGCGACGCCCGATTCGCGCAGGAGATTGCCGAGCATCAGCATTCCGATCAGCGGCACCGACGCCGGGATGACCAGACCCGCGACGATCGTCGTCGCGATCGGAAAGATGATCTTCACGCGGCGCGACACCGGCTTGACGTCGCCCATCACCACCCGTCGCTCGGTCCGCGACGTCAGCAGGCGGATGATCGGGGGTTGGATGACCGGGACGAGCGCCATGTACGAGTACGCGGCGACAGCGATCGGGCCGAGCAGATGAGGAGCGAGTCGCGACGTCAGAAAGATCGCCGTCGGTCCGTCGGCACCGCCGATGATCGCGATCGATGCCGACTCTGCGAAGTCGAACCCGAGCGCGCGCGCACCGATCAGCGTCGCGAAGATCCCGAACTGCGCCGCGGCACCGAGCAGAAACGTCCGCGGCTGCGCGAGCAACGGCCCGAAGTCGGTCAGCGCGCCGATCCCCAGAAAGATCAGCGGCGGGAAGATGCCGCTCTCTATTCCGAAGTAGAAGTAGCGGAGCAGCCCACCGTCGTCGATCAGCCCGGTCAGCGGGAGATTCACGAGGATCGCGCCGAATCCGATCGGGATCAGCAGGAGAGGCTCGTACTTGCGCGCGATTCCAAGATAGAGCAGGAGCACGCCGACCGCGAGCATCACAACGTCCTGCCATTCGATCGCCGCGATCGCGGTCGACGCGAGAAAGTCGCCGATCACGGAGCCTCCGCGATCATCGCGAGCGTCGCCCCTTCGGCCGCCGAATCTCCCGGCGCGCACGATATCGACTCGACTACGCCGTCGATCGGCGCGGTCACGTAGATCTCCATCTTCATCGCTTCCATCGTGATCACGAGGTCACCGGCCGTAACGCGATCGCCGGGCTTCGCGTGGACCTCACGCACGACGCCGACCATCGGCGCACAGACAGCGCCCGACCCGCCCGACGGCGCCGCGGATCCTCCACCCGCACCGGCCGCGACGGTCGCGGCTGAAACGGTCGGCGTCGCTCCGGAGGCGCCGCGCCCCGCGCCACCGGTCCCGGCCGCAGCCGAGCCCGACGCCGTTGCCGCAGCGACA
>SKVA01000504.1 GCA_007129695.1 Spirochaetaceae bacterium
CCGGGTCGAACGCGACGGTCACGTAGTCGGGGTTGACCTTGCGCAGCAGATCGAGCACCGGCGCGACGTCGCGACGTACCTGCGGTTCGGGAGTGAAGATGTCGCCGGTGTAGAAGCCGAGTCTGAGATCCTCCACCGATCGCGAGTCCCAGCCGAAGTAGCCCCACAGACACGCGCTCTCCCACTCGCGCACCATCCCCTTCAGCGTCTGGATGTGCGGCAGATCCTTCTTGCCCGGGTACTGCGTCTCGAAGTAGTTGATGAGCTCTTCGACACGCTCGCGCAGGTCGCGCGGCTCGAGCTCGTCGAACACCAGAATGAGGTTGCGCAGGAGCCGGCGCATCGTGCCCTCGAGCTTCAGTTCGTCGTCCTCGGCCGCGATCCCGTCCAGATAGCGCAAAACGTCGTAGTCCTTGAAGTTCTCCGCGTCGGGGCTGAAGTAGCCTTCGGCAAGCAGACGGGAGAAGTCGAACCGGTCCTCATCGATCGTGCGGCGCATCTCCTGGCAGAGACCGAGCATGTACGCATTCGTCACCGATGTGAATCCGCTCGTGAGCGTCGCGAAGTGGTGCGTGCTCGAATGGTCACGGATCGTACGGACGACGAACGGCATGTAGCCGAGCATGATGTCGTCGTGGTGCGGCTCGGTATGGAGGTAGCGCGCGGCGGCCGGGAGCGATCGGCCGGCCTCCACGCGATCGCACAGACGTTCTGCGACGCTGGTCGCGATCTGCTCGACCGGTTCGGTGCGAACCGAGAGGAGCGCCTTGCCGTACGGGTCTGCGACCAGATCGGCCTTGGTCAGATCGACGATCCGCTTCCCGGCTGCGAGCGCGACGTCGATCACGATCCGGTCCACCTCCTGGTCGCTGAGCGCGCCTGTCCCGATGACCCGCGCGACGCCGCGCGCGGTGAGCCGCTTCGCGGCGCCTTGCGTCAGGTAGAACCTGCTCTGCTTGAGCGCGGTGAGCGCGGTGGCCGGGTAGCTGACGTCGCGGTCGTGCTCGATCGCGTCGGCGATCACGGCGGCCTTCGCCTCTCCGGCCGCCATCACGATCGCTACCGCCTTCGGATTGTGCGTGATCGTCGCCAGGCCGACAGTGATCACCTGCCGCTCTTCGGCGACCTCGATCCCTCCCAGATCCCCCGCGGCGGCGGCCTTCGTCTCGTAGTTCACCTCGGTCAGGCGCGTCGTCGAGTGCATGTCGCTGCCGCGCACGTTGAACCCGATGTGACCGTCGGGACCGATACCCCCCAGGAAGAACCCGATGCCTCCGAGCTCGCGGATCCGGTCTTCGTACTCGACGCACCACTGGTCGACCGCTCGGATCACGCGTTGCTGCAGGCTTTCCCGCGCTCCACGTGCCAGGCGGTAGCGAAGCGCCAGGTCGACTCCACCGTCGCCCCAGACCGTCTCCAGCGAGTGACCGTCGGGGATGCCGATCTCATCGCAGCGGATGAACAGCCCGCGCCGCGGGTCGAGCCCGAACCCCTCGACGTAGTACTTGTGCACGTAGTAGTAGAAGCTGTTCTGGTGCCGCGGGTTGACCGGGTAGAACTCGTCGATCTGGACGAATCGCAGCCCCTCCATCCGAGGCTTGACCTGCGGGTCCAGGCCGAGCGCATCGAGCTGTGCACGGGTGTCGTCCTTGTCCCAGTCGGCAAGGAGTCGATGCGTCTCCTTGATGAAGTGCTCGGGTGTCTTTCCGGTCGGCAGCGCGACCAGCCCTTCGGGATTCGACTGCACCCACTCCAGAAAGCGCGCAGCCGTCAGCGTCCCGAGCTCGGGAAAGCTTTCGACGACGATCGCGCCGATACGTTCGTCGGGCGTGTATCGCAGCTGCTGCCCCGACTTCTCAAGGAACTTCTTTTCGACTGACGAGCTCATGGCCCACTCCTGGCCGCGGGTTCGTGACCCGCGACGGCGTTGGTTGATTGTATCAATAAACTAACCGAACGGCGGCGACGTGTCAAGCGGAAGGTGTCATCGAGCCTGCAGGTCGCGCAGTTCCAGCCGTGTCCGTCCTGGACCTACAGCGTCGATCCGCGTACGAAGTCGTGGCGGACGCTCGTCGTGACATCGATTCCGGATCGTGAGACGAACGTCGCGTGTCCGTCGGTGAAGCGGACCGACGCAACCGCGTCGAACCCGTCGGGAATCCTGACTGCTCCTTCGATATACGAGACGACGAAGGGGGCGTTGCCGGGCAGCGTATGGCAGGTCGCAACTCCGTGTTCGGTGAGCAGGTTGGGCTGTGCCGAAGCCGGAAGACCCTCGGCGAAGAGCCCGCACACGTCCTCGAGCCCGATGCACGCGTTTCTGCCGTTCCACGGGCTCGCGTGTCGACCGCGGTTCTCCATCCAGAACACTGTCGACGGGAGCACCGCGGTGTCCTTCAGCGCGTACCAGAGGTAGCCCGACTCCGCGCACACCGCCGTGACCCACCCTGGGTCGTCGCCGGGCTCCTGACAGACCTGGAGGATGTCGACGAATCCCTCGCGCGCCGGGAAAACTGTACAGTCGGTCCGCGCCGGCTCCTTCCAGATCGTCGGTACTTCCTTCAGCGTGGAGAACCGCGCGCCCGACGCGAGCGAGTAGTACTCGCCATCGGCGCTCACCGAGCTTCCGTACGGGTTGGTGTAGCCGAACCGGATCGGACTCGTCGCGATCGACAGAGGACCGTTGTGAACGCCGAGCGTCGCGTGGTGGCCGAGCGACGTTCGTCCGTGGTTCCCCGTGATCGTGTGGCGGACGTAGACCGCCGAGTCACCGTCGATGAGCGAGATCTCCTTCTCCACCGTGCCGACGGGGTGCTGCGTGTCGACGCGCAGCGCCATCGTCACGACGCGGCCGTCCGACACGATGCCCTCGGGCGCCCACGGTTCGGTCGCGCTTTCGCCGTGCGGCGTCAGCGGCTCTGCGTTCGCGCCGAACGGGAGACAGAAAAAATCACCGCGAAGCGGTCTCAAGACCGGGACGTCGATCGGGACGCTCTCGGTCTGCCACGGGCTGATGTGATACGGCTCGATCGGGCGGTCGCTGCTGGAGAAGAAAGTGACCGGCGCCATGTGCCCGCCGAGGCGTGTCACCGCGACCGACACGTCGGCACCCTCGACGACGAAGCAATCCTGCCCATGGACGCGTACGCTTTTCATACTCCCTCCGCGGGCGCCTGGCCACGGACCGATGTCGGCTGCCGACGCCCGACTACGATTCTAAACCCGGTGCGCCGCGGGAGCAAGACGAAGCCGCCGGTCGCTGCTATGGTTGAGACCGAGGTGACGATGGCGAGAACTGGAGCGGCACTACGCGGTGATCTCACCGAACGCGAAAAGGAACTCGATGCGCTCTACCGCCTTTCGGCGCTCTTCAGCCGTGCGGATGTCGATGCAGCAGCGGCGATTGCGACGACCGAATCCATTCTGCGCGCTTCGATGCGGTTTCCTGACGCAGCCCGGGTGTCGATAGACGCCCCTGGCGTCGTGCAACCGGGGGGTGCCGCCGATGAGGCCGACGGCCGCGGTCCGTCGCCGCGGAAACGAGTCGTCGACCTCTACCGATGCAGACGCACGTACGGCGACGGCAGGCTAGTGACGGTGACCGTGCGCTACATCGACGGTTCGTCGCGGATCGCGTTGCGGATCGAATCGCGCGAGAAGCGGCTGGTGGCCGCGACGGCGTCGCTGCTCGCGGATCTGCTCGACCGCCGCGATACCGACGCCGAACTACGCGCGTCGAGCGCGGCGCTCGAGCAACAGGCGACCGAGCTCGAGCGGAAGAACGTCGCGCTCGAAGAGGTTCTTGCCCGGATCGACGCCGACAAGCGCGCGTTGACGGCCCGCCAACGCGCGTACCTCGACACGTACGTGAGGCCCTACCTGTTCGAGATCGCCGACGCGTGCCGCGACGTTCCCTCCGTCGGCGAGCGAATCGTGCAGATCGAGGCCGCGTTGTCACGGCTGTTCACGCATCCCGACGATCG
>SKVA01000220.1 GCA_007129695.1 Spirochaetaceae bacterium
GCTTCGCGCGGGTCAATATCCAGCGCGATCAATGAACGGCGCCGTCCGGGCGCCACCCCGGTCGAATCTGATAATGAAGGTCGAGTCCGGCCCGGGGGCGACCGGACTCACGTGCATAGCATCTACCGAACCAGGTAGAACTCCACTCTGCGGTTGATGAACCGCTCGTCAAGATCGCTGAACGGAATGAGCGGTCGCAACTTGCCCCACCACTCGCGCGTGAACCGGCCACGATCGATGCCGCGAGCCGCCAGGGCGTCGAGGATCGTCTCAGTCCGTCCCCGGCTCAGCGGGATCAGCGTCTGAACATGCTCAAGATCCGAAAGCTCGGCGTCGTAGTACAGAACGCTCACCGCGTGCCCGTGCATGTCGATCCGGTAGTTCGGGAACTTCCGCAGCGCCGCGGCGAGCTGGTCGAGCGCGGCGACGTTGCGCTCCGACAGCTCCTTGTTCCAGTTCAGGTAGCGGGTCGTGTAACCCTCGAATACGATGTCGTCGATCAGGATCCGCCGCATCCCGAAGCGCTCTTCGGTCAGCATGTCGACGGTCAGCGTCTCACTGCCGGTGATCACGTTCCCCGATCCATCGGTTATCTCGTAGGCGACCTGGTAGTCGGTTGCCATGCGCACGAGCTCGCCGGTGGCGCTTCTCCCGTCCCACTCAAACGATCGAACCGGGTCGCTGCCGCTGCGCCGGTAGAACTCGGTGCCATCGGGGCGCACGACACGAATGGTCCACGACGCGATCGGTCTGCCGTCGGCGACGGCAATGACCATATCCACGGTGTCGGCGACCCCGTCGCCGTCCGGGCGGAACAGCTGAGGCATGAGCCTGAGCGCGACTGCAGGCCTGGTCGGGTCAACGCTGAGCGCGATCGTGCCGGTCTGCGCCTCTCTGATCGTGCCGTTGCGGTGTTCCACCCGAAGCACGCCGACGTAGCCGCCGTCGGGAGCGCGCTGACCGGTCGCAGTGGTCCCGTCCCAGTATGCGGTCCCGCGCGGGCTGTCGCCTGTGATCTCCGCGACCACGCGGCCGTCGAGCGCGCGGATCTGTCCGACAAACGACACGATCTCTCCGATCGGTTCGACGAAGGGTATGAACTCGACGATGTCGTTCACGCCGTCGCCGGTCGGGCTCAGGATCGCCGAACTCGCACGCAACGCGACCTGCGGTATCGTATTGTCGATCGTCATCGGCGGACTGACTGCGCGCGGGCGATTGCCCTTCTCATAGATCAGGTCCAAAGCCGCGAAATACTGCGCCTCCGGCAGCAGCTGCCCGGCGGCGTTGCGACCGTCCCACGGAAACTGCGCGGGGAGCGGACCGGTTCCTTCGAAGGAAAGCACCTCGTTCGCCTGCGCATCGACGATCCGGAAGCGGTACTCTGCGATTCCGGTCGGCACCGACAGCTCGGGACGGATAACAACGACGTCACCCTGCCCGTCTCCGTTCGGTGAAAAGTACTCCCTGCTCAGCACGAGCTCAACGTCGGTTGGACGCCGGTCTACCGTGACCTGCACGAAGCTGGTTTCGGTCCGGTTGCCGGCCGGATCGGTGCCTACAAGGCGGTAGCGGTACGTTCCGTCGGGAATCGGGTTCCCGGCCAGGTCGCGACCGTCCCAGACGATCCGGCGATCCGCCACTGGATCGAGCACGAACGACTCCATCAGGGCTCCGCTTCTGTGGTCATAGACCTCACCGACCCACTCCGCGTCATCGGAAATCGTGTGCGTTACCGTGATCGTGTCCTTGAAACCGTCTCCGGTCGGGAGTTCCGGGCTGAAGATCGAGTCGGAGACCGCCAAGCCGCCGACAGGGGGCGTCACATCGAGTATCGCAGTCGCGGTCGCCGACACCACCATGCCGTTCAGGTACCGCGCGGTCACCGTGAGCTCGTACTCGCCTTCGGGGGCGCGCTGCGATCGCTCCTGATCGACGTACCCCGTCAGCGGGAGGATCGCGGTCGCGGCGGGCGTAATGTCGACGCTTCCCGACACCGGCCCGGTGGCCGAAAGCTCTACGATGTCAAGCAGATCGGTATTGACGTTCAGGCCGCCGAAGCTCAACAGCAGCTCGTCGCGCACGCCGCTGTCGTTCGGAGAAAACGCGAAGCCGCCGCCGGGCATCGCCGACTCGATCACGATCGGACGGTCGGCGGTGTCGACCACGACGATGATCGGATCGATTCTGCCGACGTTGCCGGCCCGATCGCGTCCCTCGAGCGTGTAGCGGTACGATCCGTCGGGCACCGGATTACCCGCGATATCGCGACCGTCCCAGACAAAATCGCGTGCAGCAAATCCCTGCCAGAAGACGTTGAACACCTCGGCACCGGTATCGACCGATACGACCCGGCCCGCCCATTCGACCTCTTCGCTGGTCGTCTGCGTGAGCGTCACGGTCTGACGCGCGCCCGGAACATCTGATCCCGGCGCAAAGTAGAGGTAGTCGAGCTCTGCAGTCGCGGTCGGCGGCGTGTTGTCGACGACCACGATCCGCGGGTCGCTCGACACTACGTCTTCGGACGCGAGCGTCGCGGTGAGCACGTGCGTGTACTCTCCATCGGGTACCCGGGCGCCGTCGGCGCCGAGCGTGGAGCCCTGGAAGGTACCGTTCCACGTGGTCGAAGAAGGTATAGTAACCGTAGTCTGACGCTGCGCGAGCCCGAGATTCTGGAAGAGACGCCCGAAGAAGCCCGGCTGATCGCTCTGATCGACGGCCGACTCGATCCATACGACGCGATCCTGTTGATCGCGGATAACGATCTCGTACGCGATGATGACGTTCCGGTTCCCCGATGCGGTGGTGACCGATATCGGGATCGTCAGCTCGTCCTGGACTCCCGGCGACGAGAACGGAGATATATAGACGGTGTCGTCCACCGCCACGCCCACTTGCGTGCGCTGAGACGCACCCCCCCCAAAGGCCATCGCTGCAACCAGCAGCAGACCACAGGCAACCATCACTCTACGCATACGTCTCCTCCGGCGGATTCTATTCGAGTATGAAGTCCACTCGTCGATTCTTCCAGGCATTCTCCCGATCTTCGTGCGGTACGACCGGGTGGGCACCTCCCTCACCGACCATCCGCATCCTTCGTTCCGGCACCCCGAGCAGCCGTAGCGCACTGCCGACCGATTCGGCCCTGCGCCTTGAAAGCTCGATCTCCTGCGCGCCTCCCTCAATATCGCGCGTCGCGTGCCCGCGAATCAACACGGATCGCTCGGGGTAGCGCGTCAGGAGCGCAGCCACCGTAGTAAGCACCGCCCGATTCGCACGAAACGCATCGACGCCGGAACCCTCCAGAGAAGCCGAGCCAGCGGCGAAACGCACGTCGGGTACCATGATACGCGGAAGATCGTCATCCCGCAAGAGCATCGCTCCGACCTCCCCGGAGGTTTCCGCAACCGTACTATTGCCGAACCGATCGACGACCGACAACCGTGCGCGGTACCGGATCAGGCTCGGGACGAGCGTGCCGTCGTCGGAGCGACCGTCCCACCCCAGCCGCGCTGGCGGATCGCCGGAACCTGTCCACGATCGGATCGGCACCAGATCGGGCCCGAAGATGTCGAGTCGCCACGACTCGATCGTCGACACCGACACGGCTTCGATGGAGAACTCTGCGGTGTCGTCGATATCGTCGCCGTCCGGCGTGAACACCAACGGGTCGACCGCAAGCGCAGCATCGGGCGGTCGCCGGTGCGGTGGCAGCGACGCAGCATCGACGGTCAGCGCGAGCGAGGCCGATCCGACCGCGCCGGCAGCAGTCCTGGCCCTCAGCGTGTAGAGATACTCCCCGTCGGCCACGAGTGCTCCGGATGCATCACGCGCGTCCCAGACGAAGACCGGTGGTAGCGTCGCCCAGGAGCGCTCCAGCACCACGCGTCCGTCGGGACCGGTGATCCGGGCGACCCATTCGTCGGCCGAGGCACGCTGCGAAATAGCTACGGTGTCTCGGTAGCCGTCGCCATCGGGCAAC
>SKVA01000290.1 GCA_007129695.1 Spirochaetaceae bacterium
CCGGTCTGGAACTGCGCGACCTCCTCTGCGTCGGCGGTCGCGCCGTCGCGAACCTGGCGGTAGATCGCGTCGAGCTTCGATGCGCCCGCGGGCGCGAAGACCGGCGTCTGAATCGCGTGATCGCTGATCCGGGCGCCGTGCTCGTGAAAGACGTCGAGCCGCGCGACGAGCGCTTCGATGAAGCGTTCGTACCCCGACAGCGGCTCCCCGGCGATCTGTTCCAGCCGACCGACCCAGTCGCGGAACGCGCCGGACTGCTCGATGTGGATCGCCTTGTCGGGGCGAAACGCGGGAAGGACCGTGACGTCGAACGAAGCGTCTGCGGCGATCGCGCGATGGTGCGCCAGATCGTCGAGCGGATCGTCGGTCGTGCAGATGAACCGCACGTTCATCCGCTTGATGATCCCACGCGCGCTGAACTCGGGCGTCGCGAGCAGCTCACCGGTCCGCCGCCACACGTCGTCGGCGGTGCCGGGGTCGAGCAGCACGTCGTCGATCCCGAACGGCTTACTGAGCTCCAGATGCGTCCAGTGGTAGAGCGGGTTCCCGATCGTCGCGGGAACGGTACGCGCCCACGCGTCGAACTTCTCGCGGTCCGACGCGTCGCCGGTGACCAGCCGCTCGGCGACACCGTTCGCGCGCATCGCACGCCACTTGTAGTGGTCGCCGGCGAGCCAGATCGCGCTCATGTTCTCAAATCGGCGGTCGCCGGCGATCTCCGCGGGAGGCAGGTGACAGTGGTAGTCGTAGATCGGCATCGACGCGGCGTACTCGTGATAGAGCGTCCGGGCGGCCGGCGAATGGAGGAGGAAATCCTCGGTGATGAATGCAGCCATGGGTACTCCTATATGTTGTCGATCAGGTAGCCGCCGTCGACCGGGACGCAGACCCCCGTCACGAACCCCGACGCGCGTGGGCTTGCCAGGAAGAGCGTAGTTCCTTCCAGGTCTCCGATCGTCCCGAAGCGCCCGTACGGCGTGTGATCGATGATCGCCTGTCCGCGCGCGGTCAGCTCGCCGGTCGCCTCATTCGCGATCAGCAATGCCTTGTTCTGGTTCCCGACGAAGAACCCGGGGGCGATCGCGTTGACGCGGATACCGTTCGCGGCAAACTCCTTCGCGGTCGCGTACGTGAGGTTCAGCGTCGCGCTCTTCGCGGCGCCGTACGCCCAGACCCCCGACAACGGCAGGTAGCTCGTCATGCTCGCCAGGTTGATTATCGATGCGGTGACGCCGCGATCGACCCACACGCGCGCAAACACCTTCGTCGGAATGACCAGCCCGGCAAGGAGGTTCATCTCCACCACCTCGCGAAACACGTCGGTGTCGATGTCGACGAAGGCGCTCTTGCCCTTGTTGCCGCCGACGCCGTTGATCAGCAGATTCGGCAGACCGATCGCGGCTTCCGTCCGTCTAAGCGCGTCGGAGACCGCCGTCTCATCGCCGGTGTCGACGGTCTGTCCGTCGATGACCGCATCGACACCGACCGCGGCCGCTTCACGGCGCAGCTGTTCGACCGCGTCGGACACCGGGTGGCTCGTTCCGCGCCCCCAGACGCTCACCTTCGCGCCGGCCTTCGCAAGGAAACCCGCCATCGCCTTCGGTAGCACCCCCGCGCCGCCGGTCACGACCGCCGTCACGTCCTTCAGTCCAAACACGTCATCCAAGTAACTCACGATTCCTCCTCCATCTGTCCAACCATCTGTCGGCACCGTTCGCCGACTCTATCGCGTAGTCGCGACCGCGCGAATCGACCGCGATCGTCGTCGCCGCGGGTCGACGCGGATCACCTCGATCCTCGTCCGCCGTTCGAGCTCGTCGAGCGCGCTGCTACCGGTTCGATCGTCGTCGACGATCACCGTATGGACGTCATCGGCGCGAGCGAAGATCGAGAACGCCGCGCGTCCGACCTTCGTCGCGTCGGTGACGACGATTGCACGATGTGCCTGCTCAACCGCAGCGCGCTTCACGTCGCTTTCGATCGCGTTCTGCGAACTGAACGCTCCGTCGAGCGACACGCCACTCGCGCCCAGGAACGCGCGGTCGTAGTGGAACCGTCGGGCGGTCTCGGCCGCGACCGGACCGATGAAGCTGCGCGCATCGCGGCGGAAGCTTCCGCCGGTCAGATGGATCGACACTCCCGACGACCGCGACAGCGCGTTCGCGACGTCGAGCGAGTTCGTGACCACGCGCAGCGTCATCCCGGCGATCGCCCGCGCGACCGCGAGGCAGGTCGACCCCGAATCGATGAAGACGGTGTCGCCCTCCCGGACCAGGTCGGCCGCCGCGCGTCCGATCCGCTCCTTCACGAGCGGCAACGACGACAGCCGCGCCTCGATCGGGAGGACGAGCGTACGGTCCTGCGCCACGCGCGCGCCGCCACGCGTGCGGACAAGCTGCCCCGCTTCTTCAAGGAGAGCCAGGTCCTTGCGGACGGTCACCTCCGACACCGCGAGCCGGTCGGCAAGCTCGGATACCGTAACGCGCTCGCGTAGCTCGAGGATCCTCACTATGTCTTCGTGGCGGTCGATCAGTGACATTACGGTTTGTTACGATTCTCACAATAAACCGAAACGCGCACAATGTGAAGCCGGGCTCTTCGTACCCGCGGTCGCTTGCGGGTCGACGTGCCGTCGGGTATATTCGCATCAATGAGCATGCACCCCGCACACGACCTCGACGCGTTCGAAAAGCGTCACGGCTTCTTCGTCGGCATCGACTCCGACGGCTGTGTCTTCGACAGCATGGAGATCAAGCACAAGGAGTGCTTCTGCCCGGCGTTCATCGACAACTACGATCTGCAGGCGGCGGCGCGATTCGCACGCGAGGTGTGGGAGTTCGTCAACCTCTACTCGCGCAGTCGCGGCATCAACCGCTTCAAGGCGGTCCTCCGGTCGCTCGAACTGTGCCGGTCGCGGGCCGAGTTCATCGAACGGAAGGTCGCGGTGCCCGAACTGCGCGAGCTCACCGAGTGGGTGGCCCGCGAGAGCAAGCTCGGGAACCCGCAGCTCGACGCCGAGCTCAAGCGAACCGGTAGCGCCGAGCTCGCGCGCGTCATGAAGTGGTCGCGTGAGGTCAACGACGCGGTCGAAAAGGTCGTCCGAAACGTCCCCCCGTTCCCGAGCGTCCGTCCCGCGCTCGACCGGCTCACCGGCGATGCCGACGTGATCGTCGTGTCGCAGACCCCGGCCGCGGCGCTCATCCGCGAGTGGGCCGAGCAGGAGATCGACGGCTACGTGAGCCTCATCGCGGGGCAGGAGCTCGGCACGAAGGACGAGCACCTCGCCGCGACCGCCGGCGCGCGACCCGGCGCGGTCTACGAGAGCGACCACGTGCTGATGATAGGCGATGCCCCGGGCGACCACAGCGCCGCGAAGAGCGTCGGCGCGCTCTTCTTCCCGATCCTGCCGGGACAGGAAGAGGAGAGCTGGAAGCGCTTCGTGTCGGAGGGGATCGACCGGTTCTTCGCAGGCTCCTTCGCCGGCGCCTACCAGAAGGAGCTCCTGGCGGAGTTCGACGCGGTACTGCCCGACTCGCCGCCGTGGAGCCACGCATGATCTACTACGAAGCCGGTGGCCCGAAGGCCGATCTCTCGCCCGCGGAGCTGACCGCGGGGCTATCGACCGCGCTCGACGCGCTCGGCCCACGCAAGCGCGTCATCGCGGTTCCGCCCGACATCACGCGGCTCCCGTCGCAGGCGGGTCCGCTCACGCGCGCGGCGTACGCGTACTACGGCGAGCGCCTGACCGACATCCTGCCGGCGATCGGAACGCACCACCCGATGAGCGAGGAGCAGATCGAGCTCATGTACGGCGACCTGCCGCGGTCGCTCTTCCGCGTGCACGACTGGCAGAATGGCCTTGCGACGCTCGGCCGGCTTCCGGCGAGCAGGATCGAGGAGCTGAGCGAGGGCAAGCTCTCGTACGACTGGCCCGCGCAAGTGAGCGACCGGATAGCGAACGGTGGCCACGACCTGATCCTGA
>SKVA01000359.1 GCA_007129695.1 Spirochaetaceae bacterium
ATCACCGGCTGCCAGCTCGACGATCCGTAGCCGCGCTCCCACTCGTCGCCGTACACGCGAAACGGTGGCTCCGACGACGCGGAGTCGCGACGCGCGCCTCGGTCGACCGCCCGGGTTCGCCACCGAAGCGTCACGTACTCGACCGGGACCGTCGCCGACAGGTCGATCGATACCGGCCCGTCGCCGACAAGCTCGATCCGCGCTCCAGCCACTTCCCAGCGGCGGCGCGACCGGTCCGTGCCCGGCGCGCCGGGCCGCGCGTCGAGCGGGCGACCACCGGTCGTCACAACAAGCCGGGTCGGAGAATCGTAGAGAAGCGCGGTGTTCACTCCGCCACTGTACCGCTCGCCGGTGCGTCGATCAAGATTGGGGGGGTGTCTCATGGACGGCCGTCGGGCCGCTCGGTACAATCGAACCGACGCGTGACCACCATCGTACTGCTGGTCGTCCGCGCGGAGGTAGCCGTGGCAAAGAAGAAGCACGACCGCAGTCCCGACGCCGTCGCGGCGCTGCCGGCCGGCGAGCGACGCACGATATCGAACAAGAAGTACGAGCGCGAGCTTCGCGCGCTTCAGATCGAGCTCGTCAAACTCCAGGAATGGGTGAAACACGCCGGACTCAGGGTCGTCGTGATCTTCGAAGGTCGCGACGCGGCCGGCAAGGGCGGCGTGATCAAGCGGATCACCGAAACGCTCAACCCGCGGCTGTGCCGCGTGGAAGCGCTCGGAACCCCGACCGAGCGCGAAAAGTCGCAGTGGTATTTCCAGCGGTACGTCGCGAAGCTGCCCGCGGCCGGGGAGATCGTGCTCTTCGATCGCAGCTGGTACAACCGCGCGGGTGTCGAGCGCGTCATGGGCTTCTGCACCGAAGAAGAGTACCAGGAGTTTCTCCGATCATGCCCCGAGTTCGAACGCATGCTCGTTCGCTCCGGCATCATTTTGATCAAGTACTGGTTCTCCGTCAGCGATGACGAGCAGGAGCGCCGGTTCCAGTCGCGCATCGACGATCCGACGCGCCGCTGGAAGCTCAGCCCGATGGACCTCTACGCGCGCAGCCGCTGGATCGAGTACTCTCGCGCGAAGGACGAGATGTTCGCGCACACCGACATCAAGCAGGCACCGTGGTACGTCGTCGACGCGGACAACAAGAAACTCGCGCGGCTGAACTGTATCCGCCACCTGCTCGACCTGATCCCGTTCCAGGATCTGACTCCCGATCCGATCGAGCTGCCTCCGCGGCAGTCGGACGTCGCGTACGTCCGCCCGCCGATCACGGATCAGACGTGGGTGCCCGACCGGTACGGGAAGGTAGGCAGTCGCGATTGACCGGGGGGCGCTACCCGGCCGGCGTGATCGCGTCAAGCGGCGGCAGAACCTCCGCGCGTAGTTTCGTGCGTTCGGTCCGGAGCATCAGCACCAGTCCGACTACGAACGCGAGCGTGAACCCGGCGGGCTGCGCAAGGAAGACTCCGTTCAGGCCGAGCACGCGCGGCAGGATGATCACGAGCGGTATCATGAACAGGCCCTGCTGACCCGCGGCGAGCAGCATCGCCGACCGACCGTCTCCGATCGCCTGGAACACCCCGCCGAACATGATCACGAGCGCGATCGGTACGAGGGTGACCGCCATCGCGCGCATCGCGAAGCTTCCCATTTCGACGACCGCCGGGTCCTGCGGCGCGAACAGCCGCATGATCCCCGGCGCGAACACGAACCCCGCAAGCCCGGCCACAAGCCCGATCGTCGCCGCAGTCACGAACACCAGGCGCAGCGTAGCGCGCACCCGGTCGATCGCGCGCGCGCCGTAATTGTACCCGACGACCGGTTGGAGCCCTTGCGCCAGGCCGATCATCGCCATGAACAGCAGCATGAAGATCCGCAGCGTGAGGCTGATCGCCGCGATCGCCGACTCACCGTACGCGCCCGCCGCGTTGTTCAGCACGCCGAACGATACGCTGCCCAGAATCTGGCGGACAAAGGTCGGTAGCCCGAGCACCATCAGCGCCCCGTACGTAGCGCGCGTCGGATGGAAGTTTGACGGCCGAAGCGGATGGAGCACGCCCTTGCGCGCGAGGTAGAAGCCGAGCAGGAAGATCGTCGATACCGCCTGCGCGATGACCGTCGCAACCGCCGCGCCGGTGACTCCCATGTTCAGCCCGAAGATGAAGATCGGATCGAGGATGATGTTGAGAACCGCGCCGATCATCTGACCGATGCTGCTGTGCCCCGACGCGCCTTCGGCGCGCAGGATGTTGTTCACGGTCATGTTGACGACCTGGAAGATCGACCCGCCCAGAATCACTCGGCCGTACAAGGTTGCAGAGGCCAGGATCGCGTCGGTCGCGCCGAAGAGCCTCAGGATCGGTACGATGAAAATTGCGCCGAAGAAGGAGAGCGCCAGGCCGATCAGGGCCGACGTCACGAGCGCGGTCGACGCGGCGCGTTCGGCGGCCGCGTGGTCGTTTTCGCCCAGCCGCCGGCTGATCACGCTCGCAGCGCCCATCCCGAACGTGAGCCCGACCGCGCCGATCAGCTGGAACAGTGGAAAGACGATTCCCGTCGCGGCGATCGCGGTCGTGTCGCGCAGCATGCTGACGAAGATCGTGTCGACGATGTTGTACACCGCCATCACGACCATGCCGGCGATCGCGGGCGCCGACATCGCGAACAGCGCCTTGCCGACGGGGCCGCTCGCGAGGAGCGTGATTCTGCGGTTGTCGGTGTTCTGCAATCTGGACTCCAGCCTGAGAACATAGATTCTGGCTCGACACGTGTCAAATCCCGGCTGGACAGTCGATGCGGGCCCTGCTATCGTTCACGCTCACGCACCAAGGAGGTTCGCATGGCACACGATCCGTACAAAATCGCCGAACGTTTTCGCCACTTTCTACGGGTCACCGACGTCACCGACGGGCTCGACGCGGTCGGCCGCAACGACATGACGTTGATGTCGAACAAGATCAGGCCGCTCTGGTTCGGAATGCGGTTCTGGGGTCCCGCCGTAACGATGCAGGTCGTACCGACGAACCGTCCGATGCCGTTCCCGCTCGACCCGAAGGACGCGCTGCGTCAGCACGCGATCTGGGCCGAGATGAACGGTTGGCGTGGCGACATCATGGCGAACATCGAGCCCGGGTGCGTTGTGGTCACGTCGACCGGCGGAGCACGCGAATGCGGCTACTGGGGATCGTCGAACTCGATGGAGGTTCAGGCGTCGGGCGCGCACGGAATCGTCACCGACGGCTTCTGTCGCGACACCGACGAGGTGATCCTCCAGAAGACTCCGGTCGCGTGCGCGGGCATCGGACGACCGATCATCCCCGGTCGGGTCGAGCTGGAGAACGTGCAGACTCCCGTCGCGTGCGGCGGCGTCTTCGTCCGGCCCGGCGACATCATCGGGTGCGACTGGGACGGTGTCGTCGTCGTCCCGCTCGAGGTCGCCGAGGATGTGCTGGTCTTCGCGGCGCGCATCGCGGTCGACGACAAGAAAGGCCGCCGCAAGCTCTACGACCGGCTCGGCAAGACCCCCGACGAGACCGTCGACTGGGAATCCGCGGCGGAGTACTTCAAGGACGTACTGTAAGTACGTTCGACGTGCTCTAGCACGTTCGCCGTGCCATAGATGCGCGAAACGAACCGCCCCGCGCACTCGCCACGCGCCCGCCTTTGCGATAGTATCCGCTCATTTGCGGAGGGCGGTGGTGGAGTGGAGCAGCGTGCGCGGGCAGTTCGAGTTGCCCGATGGTCTCGTCTATCTGAACAACGGTTCGTTCGGTCCGAGCCCGAAGGTGGTCCTGGACGCGACCGCCGTGTATATGCGCGACGTCGACGCGAACCCGGGGGAGATGCTGTCGGTCTACCGCGGCAAGGTGCAGGAAACCAAAACGAAGCTCGGCGTCTTCGCCGGCATGACTGCCGATGACTTCGTCTTCATCACGAACGTCACCGTCGGCATGA
>SKVA01000356.1 GCA_007129695.1 Spirochaetaceae bacterium
CCGCATTTCGCCATACCATGGCGCTGGGCGGATCCGGCGACCGTCACGGAGCGCGGGGCTCCGATGTCGGGGAGCCCGCTCCGGTCGCGTCCCGATCAACGGCAGGCGACAGTTTCCCTCGGGCCGTTTCAGGTCCGCGTGTTCCTGACGTGAACGCCTGCAGTACGATCTTTGCGCATCTGGGCACCGACGCGAGTATGGCGTATGATGTGTCGTGAACAATGATCGTTCGACGACCTATCGTCTGCTGATCGCGTACAACGGTGCCCGCTTCAAAGGGTGGCAGCGAGGCAACGGCCGCACCGTCCAGGCGACGCTGGAAGCAGCGATTGGCGCGGTGCTCGGCGAGCTGGGGCAGCCCGACGTCCGGGTCGATGGCGCGGGCCGCACAGATGCCGGTGCGCACGCCGAAGGTCAGGTCGCGAGCGTGGTGGTATCCGTCGCGGTTGATCCGGCACACCTGCTTACCGCGGTCAACGAGGCGCTCCCAGACGATGTCGCCGTGCTCTCGGTCGAACCGGACGACGATCGGTTCCACGCGCGCTACCGCGCGACGGCGAAGATCTACCGCTACCGGATCGTCGACGGTCCGGTACCGAACCCGTTTCTGACGCACGTGGCGTGGCGACAGCACCGGCTCCTGGAGATCGGCGCGATGCGCACGGCGGCCCGCCTCTTCGTGGGGAAGCATGACTTTTCCGCGTTTACGGAGGCAAAGGGCACGAAGAGCAAGGAGCGTACCGTTCGGTCGATCGCGGTCGCACGAACCACCTTCGCCGGAGCTCCCGTCCTGGAAATCACGATGCGCGGCGACGGCTTCATGTGGAAGCAGATCCGCGCGATGGTTGGAACGCTTGTCGCGATCGGCAGGGGCGACGCCGGCGCGGAGTTGATCGAGTCGATGCTCGCATCCGGAGATCGTTCACTCGCCCCTCCCACAGCGCCCGCGTCGGGACTCACGCTGGTGTCTGTCGAGTACGACGAAGCGGGAATCGGCAACGATTCGGCTGAAGAGCGCAGGCCAAAAACGACGTAGCCGGCCCCTCAAACGGCTCAGGAGATTCGCTCATGCGGTGAGTGGGCACTGCTCCTACGGCCGCGAACCGACCCTCAGCGGCAGGTCCGCCGCGATCCACCCGCGGATACCGCCCCTGAGCACGAGCACGTCGTCCACGCCTCTGCGCATGAGCTCCATTGCCGCGGCCGTGCTTGTCTCCTCGGCCGGACAGCTGCAGTAGGTGATGAGGGTAAGCTTGTGTCCAGCGAGCCGATCCGCATTCTCTCCGACGAGATGGAGCGGAACGAGGAGTGCCCCCGCGAGGTGCCCGGCCTCATACGATGCGCGGTCCCGCACGTCCACGAGAATCGCCTTGCCTTCGCGGACCATTTGGTAGGCCTCCTGGGGACCTACGAGATCTCCTGGTTCCCTCCGGTCGGTCGCAAAGACGGTCACGGCGATCGCGATGAGAAGAACGGCCGAAGCCGCAATGAGGACAATCACCTTTGTTTTCACTTGACCCTCCGCGGATGAAGGTAAAGCGTCGCGGTATTGGTGACAACGATTATCAGAATTTATGGTCGAACGGAGATTCTTCGGTTCGCGGGACGGACCTCAGTGCCCCTGATTGATGATCTCTTCAGAACTCGTAGCGAAACCCGGCCAGGATCGCGACCGACCCGTCGCGATCCCACCCGTATACCGAGTCGTCGTCGCCAATCTGTACGACGCCGAACGCGAGCGCGGTGAATCCCTGGTAGATGTTCCAGGTCGCTCCACCAGTGATCTCCGCGGAACCGTCGATGGGAGATACGATCGCCCGGCTCACGATCGTGAAGGTGCGGCCGGGTATGTAGACGATCTCCGGATGGAGAAGCAGCCCGTAGTGCGCGGTCGGTTCCCCGATCGCTTCCCACGCGCCGCCCGGGCGTACGAGCGCTTCGAGCCGCGCGTTGAGCGTTCGGTCGTGACCGACGGCGCGACTGGTGAAGACGCCGGCGCTGACACGCGAGCGCTCCCGCAGGAGCTCCTGCAGCCCGGGTACGGCGTCCGTGCCCGTGGGGATGTCGAGCGAGCCCGAGGCGTAGATGTCCGCGCCCATCGCGGCGCTCCCGAGCGACAGCGCGAGACGATGCGTGTCATTGCGCCCGTCGTACAGATACGCGGGTTCCACGCTGAGCGGGCCTGTCGCGACGTGGAGACGCACGCCTGCGCGGGACTCGGAGACGGCGGGGACAGCGGCATCTGGAGAGTCGCCGGGCGTGCCGGGCGGCAACAGTCCGGCGACGGGCGGCAGCGGCGGGAGTCCGACGGCTTCCAGGTATCCCAGCGCGCCAATCGGGAAATAGGCGGCTGTCAGCCAGGCCGTTTCGTCGCGGACGTCGGACGGCCGGGTGAAGTCGGCTTCGTCCCGCCCATCGGCTCCGAACAGCAGATCTCCGGCGTTGAACAGACTGCCCACACCCCAGCTCAGCCGATCGCGTCCGGCGGTCACTCTGAACAGATAGTCCTCCGTGACCGGGAACCGGAACCGGACGTATGCGCGCGGCACCTCAGGCAGCGCGAATGCCGTGCCGGCCACATCGAGTACCGTGAGCCGGAGCTGCAGCCGACCCTGCACCATGGGATGCTGAGGCGATCTGAAGTCTGCGGTCGCCCGCGAGAAGCCGGTGAGGGCGAGCTCGTCACCGGTCCACCGCAGCGTTACCAGCGATTCGACATCGGTCTGAACGCGAGTCTGAGCGCCCGAATGCAGAGCCAGGCTGAGTGTCATTCCGATGGCGAGGATCAAGGTGCGTTGAACGGTCCGAGTCACCATGTCAGTTCCTCCAGCGAGAAGACGCCGTCCGGCAGATCGATGTCGACTTCGGCTGCTTCGATGATCATCTCCGTGCCGGCCGACCTTCGCGTCTCGTCGGTCACTCTGATTCGCGACGGGAAGCGGTAGTCGCCGACCTGCATCGTCTCGAGCACCTCGGTCGTCTTCAGCAGGCGTCCGCTACGGGCGTACTGTTCGCTTCTGCGCAGCACGAAGTCCTCTGCATCGATCCAGTAGGTCTGCAGCGCATACGCGACGTCGGTGGTACGTGCCGTGAGCCTGACTTCATACGCTCGCCGGTCGTCTACAGACTCTTCGCCGACGAGCTCGAAGTCGTAATCATCGGCCAGTCCACGGCCGCCGGTCATGTCCTCATACGACACATCCGATCCCAGCAGCGAATCGCGGAGCGCCGATCCCTGGATGCGAATGGTCTCCCGGGCGTCGGGATAGTAGAGATAGAGGCTGTCTCCACGTCGCAGTACCCGCTGTCCCTCCTCGTGCCGCGATGTGAACTCGACGAGAAAGCGCTCCGCGCCTTGCGAATAGGCGATGTACGTGCTCGTGCGGTCGCCGAAGCGGTCGCGGATTACCATGCGCCCTTCGATTCGGGCCGTCGAATGCGTCTGATTCGCCTCCATCCGCTCGATGATCTCGTCCGCGCTCAGGGCCGATGCGGCCGTCGCGACGGACGCGAGCAGCAGCGCGGTCACCGCCGGGAGGAGGGGACTGCGCCCTCGGCTCACGCGTCGTGTGAAGGTTCGACTCATAACAGTACCTCCGTTCGGTTTCTCAGTCGGCTCTCAGTGCCTCGACCGGTTTCAGTTTCGCGGCTCGACGTGTCGACGGATACGTCGCCGCCATCGAGACGAACCACGCGAAGAAGAACACCAGCACGGTGGAGTTCACGTTGAGTACCGGGTACAGCACTGTTGAAATGTCCATGTCCACTCCCTCGATCGCGGTCCCGAAATCGAGGCCGGTGACGCTCAAGGGGAGCACGGCCGCGACACCGAGAACAACGCCGAGCAGCGCTCCGAACGCGCCGAGATAGGCGGCCTCGGTGAAGAACAGCCGTATCAGCTGACGATCGCTCATCCCCAGGGCGGCGAGCGTCCCGATCTCCTTTGTTC
>SKVA01000473.1 GCA_007129695.1 Spirochaetaceae bacterium
CGGGCCTTCGTCGACGACGGCGATCAGCACCCGCAGGTCGCTCCAGTGCGCCGCGGGCAGCAGCGGTCGAGCCGCCTGCGATCCTGCTTCCCACACCGTGAACCCGCCGTACACCGCGCGACACGCGCTCCCCGACCCGATGCGCGCGATCGCCGACAGCTCGGCGCGGTCGAGTCGCGTGGCGAACAGCGCGTCGAGCGCGAGCGTGAGCGCGGCAAACCCGCTCGAAGACGATGCGATCCCAGCTGCGGTCGGAAAGCTGTTTGAGCTCTCAATGCGTACCGCGCGATCGGAGCGGGCTGCGCGTCGTCGAAACTCGGCGAAGAGCGGCTCGAATGGTTCGATCGGTTGATCGACTCCGTCGATCGATACCCGGTCGGGGGCCGGCGCGAAGCGAGCTACCGTCGTCGTGCGAAGCGCGTCCAGAGTCAGTGCCAGGCTGGGAGTCGATGCGACGTTGACGAGGCCGGGCAGCTTGCCCCAGTACTTCACGAGCGCGAGGCTCGGCGAGCACGAGACCTCGATCTCACGCATCGTCGGACCGCCCGGGCGGTGCGGGCCCCGATCGCAGCCGCTCTATTGCCCGCGCCGCGAAGGCGGCGGAGAAGTCGCTCGACGCGCGCATCGACTCTACGACCCTCCGACGCTCGGCCCCCCGGGCGCCCGCCTGCCACGCGACACGGTTTGCGTGAAGGCCCATGTGCCCGGCCTGGATGCCCTCGCTCACGAGCGCGAAGAGCGCTGCAAAGTTCTGCGCTAGACCGATCGCGGCCGCGATCGACGCGAGTCGAGACGCGTCGGGGCTGCCGAGTACTCGCAGCGCCGCGCGGGTAGCCGGGTGGAATGTGGCCGCGCCGCCGACGGTCCCCAGCACGATCGGGAGTTCGATCCGCCCGGTCAGCGTGTCGCCGTCAATCGTGTACCGCGATACTCCACGATACACACCGTCGTTGGCCGCGAATCTATGGACCGCCGCTTCGAGCGCCCTGGTGTCGTTACCGGTCGCGAGTGCGAGCGCGGCGATTCCGTTCATTATGCCCTTGTTGTGAGTCACGGCGCGCCCAGGGTCGTCGAATGCCGCCTGCGATGCGCGCACAACGCGCTCTGCGACCTCGCGTCCCGATCTGCCCGCGCGGGCGAGCGAGTCTGCCGGTACCGCGAACGTCGCGCTCGTCACGCGGTGCGGAGCGTCGTTCGTGAGGATCGCCATCAGCACGGTTCCGCCGGTTACCCGCTCGAGTTCGTCGCGGAGCGTCTCTGCGGTCGTGTTCACGACGTTTGCCCCCATCGCATCGCGCGTGTCGACGTCGAACTCGAACTTCACAAGCCGGCTCGTCTCGAGCCACGTGGCCGAGCATCCGCGCCAGCCGCCTCCGCGCGCGCTCATCCGTTCGAGCGGCCGTGCCGCTACGGCGGCCAGACGGTCGCCTGCTGCGTGCAGCGCGTCGAGCGCATCGTCGGTCGCGCCATCGATGAAGACCTGGCCCGTCGTGATCGTCCGGCCCGCGCTGGTTGTGAATCCGCCGGATCGGCCGATCAGAGAGCCGGCGTACGACGCGGCGGCGACCACCGACGGTTCTTCGGTCGCAAGCGGCACGTCTACGACAACCCCGTCGACCAGCAGCCCCGTGACGATACCGACCGGCACCGCGATGTAGCCCACCGCCGATTCGACGAGAACGTCGGCGAGTTCGATCAAGTCGCCTTCGGTTCCGAAGGCTTCGTCGCCGGCAAGGCCGTGCTCGTGCGCGATCGCGGTGCGCCGATCGTCGATCGCGAGCTTCCTGAACCGCGTGGTCACGCTCTACCTTCGGATCGTGCGCCGGTTGCCCTTCGAAGCTGGTCGAGCATCCACGCGAACTCACGGCTTCGCATGAGCGGCGCGCCGCGAAGGTCGGCAACCGATCGCGAACCGGTCAGGATCATCACCGTCGTCAGAACCGCGCGGAGTCGCTCGGCCAGTTTCAGGCCGGCATCCACACCACCGGCAACCACCGCTCGCGCGAACGGGAGCGCAAGACCCGCCGACTGCGCGCCGAGCGCGATGCACTTCGCGACGTCCATCCCGGTGCGAAGCCCGCCCGACGCCAGAACGCGCCCGTCGAGCCCGCCGATCGCATCGAGCAGGAGTGCCGTCGGCGTTCCCCAATCGGCGAATTCCGCCGCGGTTTCCGCTTCCGACTCATCGAGCCGGTACCGCTCCACGGTGACCCAGTTCGTGCCTCCTGCGCCGGCAACGTCGACGTACGCGACCCCGGCGTCGACGAGCGCGCGCGCCTCATCCGGCGCGATCCCAAACCCGGTCTCCTTCGCTATCACCGGAACGGGGGTCGCGTCGCAGAGGCGGCGAACGCCGTCCAGGACCCCGTCGTAGTCGCGGTCGCCTTCGGGCTGCACGAGCTCCTGTCCGGGGTTCAGGTGCACCGCCACCGCGTCGACCTCGAGTCGCTTGAGCAGTTCGATCAACGGTTCGGGGGGGGAGTTGCGAAGCTGGACCCCGCCGATGTTCGCGATGACCGGTACGCTCCTTGCGATCTTCTTCAGCGCGAAGTGCTCGGTTACCTCAGGATGGCGGAACAGCACGCGGATGGACCCGGTCCCGATCGGAATCCGCGCGCGCTCGGCGACTTCGGCAAGATCACGGTTGGCTCGGTAGCCCGAATCGCTGCCTCCGGTCATGCACGATATGAAGACCGGCATCGACACGTCGAAGCCGAGCACGCGCGACGCGGTGGAGACATCGGACGAGCGGAGCTCGGGTAGCGATCGATGCACGAATCGGAGCTCGTCGAGCATAGTCGACGAGCCTTCGACGTCGTACAGCTGTGCGTCGGTGCAGATGTCCAGGTGCGCGGCTTTGCGCGCTCCGATCGATTCGCCCGACATTCAGGACCGCTGGAAGGCGTAGAGCCGGTACCCGTCTTCTCTGATTCCGGACAGGTAGAAGGTTCCCCTGGGCACGTCGTTGGCGGTGTAGAGCTCGTCGAGCCGTGTCGCGCTGTGTGGCGCTTCGAGCCACGTCAGGTACTGACCCAGCGGCGCGTCGTAGCCGGTCTGGAAGATCCGGTCCAGATCCCACGACCGTATCACCTGCGGCGCTCCTTCGGCGATCCGGCACGACAGCACGATCATCGTGTTCCCCGATCCGTACGACGCCATCAGCATAGACTTGCCGACGATGTCGTCGCCGAACCGGTCGTAGCGCTCGCGCAGCAGGAACGCGAGCGCAAGAAAAGTGCTCGCGGTATAGATGTTCCCTACGAGTGTATTGGGCTCCAGGCTCGCCTCAAAGCCGCGTTCGGAGGGGAAGCGGTCCAGGTCGGCTCCGTGCAGCGCGGTGTGGTGGCTGACGAGCCGCTGCAGAGCGCCGAGCGCCATCAGCTTGAACGGGACGTGAAACACGAACATGTCGGTTGACGTGATTGCCTCTTCGGGAGCCTTGCCAACGCGCTCACAATGGTCGTGGAACGCGACGTCGAGCGACTCGTTGTAACACTGCATCGAGTAGCCGCCCTTGACCTTAGCGACTACCGACCCGTTCGGGCGGAAGAAGTCGTCCACGTCGCGCGAGCAGTACCCCGCGGTCGCGAAGTCGATTTCGAGCAGGCGCGGGTTTTTTTCGACCAGGAGGCTGACCGCACCCGCGCCCTGCGTTATCTCTGCGGTCGACGGTGCATCGTAGCGCGCGATGTCGGAGCTCACGACCAGGCCCCGCTCGTCGCGGTCGGTCATCGATAGCAGTCCGGCGATCCCCATCAGCGCGATCGTGCCGCCTGCGCACGCGTGCTGAGCCTGGAAGGTCATCATCCGTTCGGGAATGTCGATCCCGGCCGATTGGAGCATTCCTTCGACGTACGCGGCCATCGGCTTGGACTGATCGACGGTCGTTTCGGTACCGGCTCCCAGGTACCTGATCGACGGAACGGCCGTGGCGTTGCGCAGCAGAA
>SKVA01000262.1 GCA_007129695.1 Spirochaetaceae bacterium
GTACTCCTTGTCCAGTTTGCGCTGATCGCTGCCCGCGTCAAACCGCTCCTGGTACGTATCGGCGTACCAGTAGCGCGAAGAATCGGGGGTGTGCAGCTCGTCGATCAGGTAGAGCTCAACGTCGGCGATACCGAACTCGTACTTCGTGTCGACGAGGATCAGCCCGCGCTCGGCCGCGACGTCGCTGCCGCGCCGGTAGAGCGCGAACGCTGCCTCTTCGATCTGCTCCCACACGGCGCGCTCGACCACGTCCGCGGCAAGGATCTCATCGCGGCTGCACGGACGGTCGTGAAGGCCGTCGCTCTCCTTCGTCGAAGGCGTTATCAGCGGCTGATCGAACCGCGCATTCTCACGCATGCCCGCCGGTAGCTCGATCCCGGAGACGGGTCTGCCGGCGGCATAGTCGCGCCACGCGCTTCCGGTCAGGTAGCCGCGGACGACGACCTCAACGGGAACGACATGACAGCTGCGGGCAAGGACGGCGCGCGGGGAAATCGTCGCAATCAGGTGGTTCTGGATGATGTCTTCGGTCGCCTCGAACCAGAAGACGCTCAGACGGTTGAGGATCTCTCCCTTGAACGGTACGACGCCAAGGATCCGGTCGAACGCCGAGATGCGATCCGACGTCGATATAACGATCTCGTCGTCGAGGTAGAAGACGTCGCGCACCTTCCCTTCGCTGAAGGTCAACGCCGACGGCACTTCGAGATCGGAGAACCCTGGAAACGCGGCGATACCGGCCGGATCGACCATCTATTCGAGCTCGGCCCGCCGGGAGATCACGCGCGAGAGCAGCCCGTACTCGACCGCTTCGTCGGCGTTCATCCAGAAGTCGCGATCGGTGTCCTTCTCGACCTTGTCGATCGGTTGTCCGGTCTCGTCGGCGATGAGCTTGTTGATCCGCCCGCGCATCCGTTCGATCTCACGCGCGTGGATCTCGATGTCGGTCGCGACGCCGCGCATCCCCGACAACGGCTGGTGGATCAGGTAGTGGCTGTTCGGCAGGCCGATCCGCAACTCCGCCGGCGCGGCGAGCAGGATCAGCGCACCGGCGCTCGCGACGAGCCCCATGCCGATCGTGTATACGTCGGGCTTGATGAAGCGCATGATGTCGAAGATCGCGTAGCCGGCGTCGGCGTCTCCGCCGGGCGAGTCGATGAAGACCTTGACCGGTTCATCGCCGGCGTCTTCGAGAAGGAGCAGCTGGCGAACGACCCGCTCGGCGAGCTCCTTGTTGATCTCGCCCGACAGCAAAATGGTACGGGTCTTGAGCATCTTCTCCATGAACGGGTTCTGGCCGCCGTCCTTGTGCTCTTCCTTCGGACTCTCGTCGCTCTCTTCGTCGAGTCTCCACTGCAGTCGCGTTGCCATCGGCAGCCCCTTCTGGTCTGATCTGTGTTTGACCGTTAATATACTAGCATGGGTGAACCGGTATCAAAGGGCGCACGCGCCGCGTTCGTCGCGATCGCCGGAAGACCATCGGCGGGCAAGTCGACGCTGATGAACGCGATCTGCAGGCACAAGATCGCGATCACGTCGCCGACGCCGCAGACGACACGAAACCGGATCCGCGGAATTGCGAACCGTGAACGCGGACAGCTGATCTTCATCGACACCCCGGGGTTCCACGACTCGACGCGGACGCTCAACCGGCACATGCGTGGGCTGATCGACGAGACGATCCGAGAGTGCGAGATCGTGCTCTACGTGGTCGACGCGAGCCGCCCGATCGGCGCCGAGGAGCACCTGCTCGCGCGATCGATCGCGAACGTCCACGCGCCGGTGGTCGTCGCGATCAACAAGAGCGACATCGCGCGCGCGGGCGGACAGGAGAGCGAGGAGTTCGTGCGCGCCACGCTGCCCGACGCGCAGGCGTTCGTCGTGTCGGCGACCAGGAAGAGCGGGCTCGAACAGCTCGTCGACGCGCTGTTCGACCGCGCGCCCGAAGGCGAACCGCCCTACCCGGACGACTACTACACCGATCAGCCACCCGAGTTCCGCATCGCCGAGATCATCCGCGAGAAGGCGATCGACGGGTTGCGCCAGGAGCTTCCGCACGCGATCTACGTCGACGTGGCCGACTTCGAGATCACCGAAGAAGCGGGCCGCGAGAAGCTGTGGATCCGCGCGTTTCTGATGGTCGAGCGCGAGAGCCAGAAGGGAATGCTCGTCGGGAAGGGCGGCGAGCGGATCAAGCGAACCCGGCAGACGGCGCAGAAGGAACTCGCGACGATCTTCTCGTATCCGATCCACCTCGACCTCCGTGTGAAGGTCGACGCAAACTGGCGAACGAACGCCGCAACACTCCAGAAGCTCGTGACGTGAGGGACTATGTCGAAAATCGTGGTAATCGGAAGCTCGAACATCGATCTGGCGATGCGGATGTCGCGCCTGCCGACCGTCGGTGAGAGCGTCACCGACGCCGAGTTCATGCAGACGTTCGGCGGCAAGGGTGCGAACCAGGCGGTCGCGGCCGCGCGCGCCGGCGGTACCGTGAGCTTCGTGAACTGCGTCGGCGAAGACCCGTACGCGAAGGAGATGGTCGACAATTTCGCAGCGGACGGGATCGACACGTCGCACATCACCGTCGAGCGTGGGGTCTGGAGCGGGACCGCGCTGATCATGGTCGGTGAGGCGGGCTCGAACTACCTGAGCGTAGCGCCGGGCGCGAACTACCGGCTGACGCCCGAGCGGATCCGCGCGATCGCCGATACGATCGCCGACAGCGAGTGGGTCGTCTGCCAGTACGAGATCCTGCCGGAGACGGTCGAGGAGATTCTGGCGGTCGCGAAGGAGACCGGCACGAAGGTGATGTTCAACTTCGCACCGGCGCGCGTGTTCGACCGCGCGAAGCTCGCATCGGTCCACACGCTCGTCGTAAACGAGCCCGAGGCGGCAACGCTCGCCGAGCGCGCGGTTACGAATCGCGCGGAGGCTGAAGCCGCGGGGCGGTCGCTCGTCGAGCTCGGCTGCAACGTGGTGATCGTGACGCTCGGCGCCGATGGATCGCTTCTGTGCACTCGCGAAGGAGTCACGCGCGACGACGTCACGCGCGTCGCGCACGTCCCGGCCTTCCCCGTCGATGCGGTCGATACGACCGCGGCCGGTGACACGTACTGCGGGTGCCTCGCGGTGGCGCTCGCCGAAGGGCTACCGCTCGACCGCGCGGTCGTCTTTGCGTCGGCCGCCGCGGCGCTCAGCGTGCAGAAGATGGGCGCGCAACCGTCGGCTCCGCGCCGCGGCGACATCGACGCGTTCCTGGCAGAGCGCACGCGGTAGCGGCGCCGAGCCTACCCGATCGCCATCCGCTCGACGCGACCCGACTCGGTCGCGAGCAGGATGATCGGATCGATCCGCGTGAACAGCCCGTTGCCGAGCACGCCGGGGATCGTGGACAAATCGGTCTCCATCGCCCGCGGATCGAACGGCTCTGCGAAGCGAACGTCGACGATGAGATTACCGTTGTCGGAGATCACCGCGCCCATCTTGCGCTGCGCTGCGCGCACGACCGCGGTCCCCCCGAGCCGTCCGAGCGCCGCGATCACCGGCACGCGCGCGAGCGGCAGGACCTCGAGCGGGACGGGAAAGCTCAGCCCCAGCTGATCGACCACCTTCTTCGTGTCGGCGATGACGACCATCCGCGCCGACGCGTACGCGACGATCTTTTCGACCAGGAGCGCCCCGCCGCCGCCCTTCGTGAGCCGCCCCGAGCGGTCGATCTCGTCGGCGCCGTCGATCGTAAGGTCGAGCGCCCCGCCGATCTCAGGGTCGTTGAGCGAGCGCAGCGGTATCCCGTGCTCCTGGCACTCGAGTTCGGCCTGCGAGCTCGTCGCGACGCCGACGATCGATTCCAGGTCGCCCGACGCGAGCTTTTCACCGATCCTCCGGATCGCCCATACCGCGGTCGATCCGGTACCCATCCCGATCTTCATGCCGCTCCGCAC
>SKVA01000248.1 GCA_007129695.1 Spirochaetaceae bacterium
GATCCTGATCCCTGCGCTCGCCGCATCGCGCATCACGATCGTCGAGCACAAACAGATCCGTGCGCGCGCGCGCAAGCGGCCGCTCTGGAAGGTTCTCTTCCTGGACGTCGTGTTGATCGCGATCGCCGGGTACGGACTCTACCAGTTCAGCGTCCGGTCGGAGATCCTGCAGCTGTCGGGGCTCGAAGCGACCGATCTGGCGCTCGACCCGATTCTGCTCGTGATGTCGACGATCTTCGTCGTCGGCGTCGGGCTTCTGTTCCTTCGCGTCTACCCGCTTTTCGTGCGCGCGCTCTACCGCCTTGGTGCCAGGTCGTGGTCACCCGCCTTTTTTGCATCGCTGATCCAGGTCGGGCGAGGGGGCGGGAAGGATCAGTTCCTGATGCTCTTCATCATCCTGAGCATCGCGATCGGCGTCTACAATGCCGACGCGGCGCGGACGCTCAATCAGAACGTCGAAGAGCAGCTGCGCTACGGGATCGGTGCCGACATCGTGCTGCAGGAACAGTGGCAGCAGGTGGACCAGGACGGCTCGATCGTGATCCCCGACGGAATGGGCTTCGGGATGGGCGGTCCACCCGAGCCCGGCTCCTCTGCCGCATCGACCCGATACCTCGAGCCGCCGTTCAGACGGTTTCAGGAACTGCCCGGCGTCGCGCACGTCACGCCGGTGTTCCGCGCGACGAACGCCGCCGGACGCAGCTTCGCCGGCTCGTCGTTCGGTCGGGTCGCGCTCTACGGGATCGTCCCGCACGAGTTCGGCCGTGTCGCCTGGTTTCGCGACGGCCTGCTGCCGTCGCACTGGTTCAACTACCTCAACCTGTTGTCGCACAGCCCTGCGGCGGCGCTGATTTCGCGATCGCTCGCCGATGAGGCAGACCTGTCGCCCGGAGACCCGATCTATCTGCGGTGGGGTGATCAGCCGCTGACGCTCTACTATGTCTACGGCGTCGTCGACTACTGGCCCGGGTACAATCCGTTCGCCGGCGGTGGGGCGGGCGCGCGTCAGCATCTGGCGGTCGTCAACCTCAACTACATGCACGCGACGACCGCGCTCGAACCGTACCAGGTCTGGTTTTCCCTTGATGATGGCGTGACGAGCGCCGAGTTCTACGAGACGCTCACGGTTGGTCGTATCAGCCCGACGCGGATCCAGGACGCGAGCCAGGAACTGATCCGACGGCGCAACGATCCGATGCTCCAGGGTACGAACGGGACGTTGTCGCTCGGCTTCCTGGTCAGTCTGGGGATCTGCTTCGTCGGTTTCCTGCTCTACTGGGTCTTCTCGATCCGCGACCGGACGCTCCAGTTCGGGCTGTTTCGTGCGATGGGGATGAGCAAGTCGTCCATAATCGGGATGCTCGGGCTCGAGCAGCTGTTCGTGTCGGGAGCCGCGGTCGCGGCGGGCTTTGCGATCGGACGGATCGCGAGCGAGCTCTTCGTGCCGTTGCTCCAGGCGGTTCGAAGCGCCGAACAGGCGGTGCCGCCGTTCCGGGTCGTATCGCTGGGTGTCGATCAGCTACGGATCACGATCTTCGTGACCGTGATGCTTCTGTTCGGCTTCGGGATCCTTTCGGTTGTCCTGTCGCGCATCAAGATCCATCAGGCCGTCAAGCTGGGAGAGGAGTGATGAGTGGACGCAACGACATCGCGCTTCACGTTCGCGACCTCCACCGACGGTTTCGCGCCGGAGGAACGGAGGTCCGGGCGGTCGATGGAGTGTCGATTGAGATTCCAGCAGGGCGGCTGACCGTCGTGAAAGGGCGGTCGGGCTCCGGCAAGACCACACTTCTCAATATCCTGGGGCTCCTGGATCGGCCCGATGCCGGCGCGCTCGCGTACGGGCCGGTTGACGTACTGCGGATGAGCGATCCCGACCGCGACCGGTTTCGCCGGCATGAGATCGGGTTCGTCTACCAGACGATCGCCCTCGTCGCCGCAATGTCGGCGGCGGAGAACGTCGACTTCCAGATGCGGGTCGCCGGCATGAAGGCCGGCGAGCGCTCGCGACGGGTGAGCGAATGCCTGGCGCTCGTCGGGCTCGAAAAACGGATGTCTCACTTTCCGGCGGAGATGTCCGGCGGGGAGCAGCAACGCGTCGCTATCGCGCGCGCGATAGCGCATTCGCCCCGCGTGATCTACGCCGACGAGCCGACTGCCGAGCTCGACACGATGACCGGCGTGCATATCGTCGCGATCTTCAAGCGGCTCATCGAGGAAGAGGGGATCACCGTCGTGATGACCACTCACGACCCGGCGATGATGGAGCTGGCCGACAACGTGATCGAAATGGACGGCGGCCGCGTCGTGGAGCATGTCGATGATTCACTGTGAGAACCTGGTCAAGATCTACAAGACGCTCGACACCGAGGTGCTCGCGCTTCAGGGTCTGGATCTGGAGGTTCCCGACGGACAGCTGATGGGCATCATCGGCAACAGCGGAAGCGGGAAGAGCACGCTGCTGAACATCCTTGGCGCGCTCGATGTCCCGTCGGCGGGAACAGTCTCGGTGAACGGGGTGAACATCCTGCAGCTCGACGATCGGCAGATGATCGAGTACCGACGCAGCACGATCGGGTTCGTCTGGCAGAACTCCGCGCGCAACCTGATCCCGTACTTGACCGCGCTGGAGAATGTGGAACTGCCGATGCAGATCGCGCGCCGTCGCAAGCGCAGCTGGGCCCGCGAACTCCTGGACATGGTCGGGCTGTCGCACCGTGAACGCAGCAGGCTCGATCAGCTATCCGGGGGCGAGCAGCAGCGCGTAGCGATCGCGATCGGGCTCGCGAACAACCCGCCGCTCCTGCTCGCCGACGAGCCGACCGGCGCGGTCGACTCCGAAACGACCGAGCGGATCATGGCGGTCTTCCAGCGGTTCAACCGCGAGATCGGGGTCACGATCGTGATCGTGACGCACGACCGGCGCCTGTCGCGCAACGTCGACCGCGTGGTCGCGATCCGTGACGGCAAGACGTCGAGCGAGTTCCTCAAGCGCCAGTCGTACCGTGAGGCGTTCGAGCACGACCGCGCGGCCGAAGACGCATCGCTCTTTCCGGAGTCGGACAGCACGCACGACGAATACGTCCTGGTCGACAAGGCGGGGCGACTCCAGCTCCCGCACGAAGATATGCGCCGGCTCGGGATCAGGCCCGACAGCCGCCTGCGCGTCGTGGAAGAGAACGGTAGACTCGTGATCCTGCCGCCCGCGTCGGAGTAGTCGCGGCTGTCCGGCGCGAGCTGTCCTGACCGCCTACTGTGCGGCGTCCGACTCTATCAGCCCTACTTTGCGCAGTTGCTCCTCGAGCTTCTCCTTCTCTATCGGCTTCACCAGGTAGCCGTCGGCCTCGCGCCGGAACGCAGCCATGATGTTGTCGGCGTCCCCGAGCGCGGTGGTCATGACCACCTTGGCGCCGCGTCCGACCGGAAAGCCGGCCTGCGCCTCTGCGGCCCGGATGCGCTCGAGCGCTTCCTGCCCGTCCATCTCCGGGAGCATGATGTCGAGGCAGATCAGGTCGTAACAGCCGTCCGATTTCAGTCGGGTGGTGACCGCTTCAATCGCCTCCTTGCCGTCGAACGCGAGCTCGACCGGCCCGTACTGCTCGAGCCGCTTCTGCAGGATCAGTCTGCTCGAAAAATCGTCTTCCACGATCAACGTCGTCATCTGTGCCTCCGTTTGAGTATTGTGTTCGCGGGCGCGTGCCCGGCTAACTGCTCGGATTCCCGCTCTGCTTTCCCTCTGCGCCGCCAGGCGAACCGTCGTGGGCGTCCTCTGGCGCGTCGAACACGACCGTCGCACCGGGAAGCTGGACGACGTCTCCGGGGGTGAGTCGCCTCCGGGTCGTGAGCTGGTTGTTCACGCTGATCGGCTGATCACTCACGACGGTATACTGGTGCGTGGTGTGGTCGAACACGATCGTCGCGTGTCGGTCTTTCAGATCGGGGCTACCGGCGATCGTGACGTCGGCCGCGTCGCTCGACCCGATCACGGTCTGCGGTGAGGCCAGATTGATCACCTGAGTCGAGCGGCCGCGCGCGTTCAGGACCTCGACGTTTGCGGTCGTCCTCCGGTTGCGGAAGCGAAGCAAGGTCAGCCCCGCAGTGAGCAGGAGCGCGATCGCGAACGGGATCAGCAGCCCCGCTCCGAGTGAATCGCCCGGGAGACCGAAGATCGTCCCGGCGAAGTAGCGGCGCGTCGAACGGGCATCGCCGTCGCGCGTACGGACGAGCGCGCGCACCGAGCGTTCGTCGGTCGGTCGGATGCCCGCGCGGTACGACACGCGGTACTCGCTGAGCACGCGCTCGCGGATGTCCAGATACACCTCTGCGAGCGCCGCCTCGTCGTCTGCGTCGTAGACGAGCCCGCCGTTTTCGGTGACGATCTCGGTGAACGCGGGATCACCCACCGTGGCGAAGTTGATGCCAAAGGCACCGGAGCCGGTGCGTTGCAGCGCATCGACCGTTTCTCTGACGCCGACCAGTTCGTCGCCGTGGATCGGGTGCGAGCGTCCGCTGTACCGCGCGAACGGGTAGTTTTCTCCGTCGGAGAGGATGATCACGACCTTCCTCCCCCGGACGGCGTCGAGCTGTTCGGCGACGAGTTTGACCGAACGGTAGAGCTCGGTGTACGACGCGTCGCGGTCGGGTCGCTCAATATCGTCGAGCAGCAGGTCGATCGTCCCGATCGATGTTGTCGGCTCGGCAAGAACCGTGAAGAACGTGTTGAACGTCGCGAGTGCGACGCGGTCACGGGGATTGTCGATCTGGTCCAGGAATCGCCTGATCGCTCGCACAGCCATGGTCATCCGCATCTGGTCCGGATCGTCGGTCGGGAGTCCGTCAAGCGTGTCGTACATGCTGCCGGAGTTGTCCACCAGCAGGTAGAATGTGACCCCCTGGTCGACGTTTGCCGATGGGACGAAGCCGGTGATCTCGACCTGCTCAAAAGTGAGTCCGTCGGCCGACTCGAACACGTCGAAGGCAGACCGCTGCAGGTTCGTGACTGGGCGACCCGCAGCGTCGCTGACGCTGAGGTAGAGATCGACGCGCTGCTGCGTGAGAAGCCGTGAGCTGTCGATCTGCGCTATCCGTACCGACTGCGCGGCTGACGTGCCGGTGCCACCGAGCGAAAAGAGCAGCGCAAACAGCGCGATCACCAGCGGCCGGTAGAGCAGCTTCGCCGACCCCACCTGAATCACATCGTCGTACTTGAGCACGCCCGATCCGGTCTGCGGGACCGGCAGATCGTTAATCCGGACGACCGAGTCCGACTCAGGGATCAGGTAGAGCTCGCGGCGTCGCTCTGAGAGCAGCGCGTGGCGACTGGCCACGGTGCGGTAGCCGCGAAGGTAGACGTCGGATCCCGACGCGGTTCCGACGCAGAGTTTTCGCTGGTTCAGGATGAACTCTCTTCCTTTGGCCGGACCGTTGAGGACCCTCATCACTCCCGAGCACAGACGATGCTCGATCAGCCCGTACGCGGTCGCGATCAGCGCGCCGAACACGACCAGGCCCGCCGGACGCGCGATCGGCGTGGAGATCAAGAACGGCGCGTACTCGATTGCTGCGCCGCCGATAGCGCCGCCGATCGCTCCGCCAAGCACGCCGATGCCAACCTTAAGGCTCGATCGGCGGCGGACTCCTTCGCTCGATCCGACAAAGATACCCAGAATGGTCCAGCCGACGATTCGGGCGACCGGTCTCCCGACGAGCTCGAAGTCACTCGCGCCGCGCAGGAACCCTTCTCCAGCGACGAAGAGCGCCGCCTGTCCGAGCACGAACCCGATTGCACCGCCGGCGGCCGCGTACAGGAGGCCGAACGCGGCGCCGGTCGCGATGCGTCGGTAGTTACCCGCGATGATGCCTTCGGCAGCCCCGAAGAATGTTCCGAACACAGCTCCGAATGTGGCCCCGGCGAAGAGGCTGAACGACAGGTAGGTCGGAAAGCTCCCCTGGAGGTGCAGTGACAGTTCGAGCACCGGCCACGCGGCCATTCCCGCGAGCGTTCCGATCGCGATAAAGATCAGTTTACGGATCAGTCGTGACATCTGGTACCCCTTCAGCGCTACCGGCGCGTCATCGTTGCGTCCAGGAACACCCGGTTCTGATACGGACGCACGGTCACGTCGATCGACTCCGACCGGTAAAGCGGGTGATCGAACCTGAAGCGGTACGTTCCGCCTGACCGGACGATAGCCGACGAGAACGCGCCCCAGGCGCGCCACACACCGTCGACGTAGACCGAAAGCCGCGCGCCCGGTATCTCCCGGAGTGTACCGCGGTCGGTTGCCCGAAACACGACATCGACCGCCGCACGCGGAGGGTCGGGTAGCTCCACCCGCACGATCCGCGCGGCCGATGGAGTGCCGGGGACGATGAACCCGTCACCATGCTCATCGCGCAGCGATCGAAGCTCCAGAAGCTGCGACCAGAGCGTCGATTCGTCCTCCACGTCGAGCCGGTATGTTCCCGGTGCGGAGTATACACGCTGAGAGCGGTACGCAACGAAGCGTACCGAGTCTTCGGCGTGGTCGCGCATGAAGCGCAGCGTGATCGGCCTGGAGTTGACATCGTCGCCCGCAGGCGCCTGCAGGGCGACCACTCCTGCCACCGATACTCGCTCAGTTGGCGCGATTGAGCGCGGGATCCTGACGCTGACCTCGAGTGCCGCGCTCCGGTCCGGAAGGATCACTTCATTGTAGAGTCCGGACACGTAGATCGCGCCGACACCCGCCCCGACGGCCATCAGTGCTATCGTCGCGACAACGATCCGTGCACGGCGCGGCCTTCGCGGCATGTCTGCGTGTTCGTCGCCGCCGAGGTACTTCTCCACGGTCGCTCGCGACGGTGCGTGCGGCTTGAGTCGAAGGCGTCGGTCGATCCGCTGGATCAGCTTGCCCAGGTCGGACGGGCGCCGGGCCGGCTTCGGGCGCAGCATCGCGCTGATCAGTTGTGCGGTGAACAGGTGGACCTTTGGGTTCACGCGTCGCGGCGCATCGTAGCGCCCCTTCTGGATGCGCGCGAGCACGTCGGGCGTGAACGATCCGGGGTAAGGCCGCTTGCCGGTGACCATCTCGTAGAGAACCACGCCGAGCGAGTAGACGTCGGCGCGGTAATCGACGTTCCTGGTGTTCTGGAACTGTTCGGGTGCCATGTAGCTCGGAGTCCCGAGCGTCATGCCCTCCCGCGTGAGATCCGACTGCTCGTCACCGTGGATCGTCGCGATGCCGAAGTCCACGAGTTTCACGTCGCCGCGGTGCGAGATGAGGATATTCGCCGGCTTGATGTCGCGGTGGACGACGCCACGCGAGTGCGCGTATGCAAGCGCGCGACACACCTCGCGAAAGACCAACAACGCGATGTGATTCGGCAGGTAGCGCCGCCGCCGGATGAGCTCCTCGAGCGACATCCCATCGACGTACTCGAGCACGATATAGTACGACGTGCCTTCGCGGAAGTGGTCGTAGACGTCGACGATCGCGTCGTTGCGCAGGTCCATCATGATCTGCGCCTCGCGACGAAACCGCTCGCGGATGTCTGCATTGCCCCGAAGCGTGAGCTTCTTGATGATGACCGAACGGTCGAGCGTCGGATGCGCGGCAACGTAGACCGATCCCATCCCGCCCTGCGCGATCTGTCTGATCACCTGGTACTTTCCGATCGAGTCGGGTTGCTTTGCCATCAGTCGGTCTCTTCGGGGCCACGCGCGATCGGCGGCACCTCTACGACGTCGCGCTCCGGATCGAACGGTGGTCGGTCCAGGATCGCGACGATCGAGCGGTCGGGGTTGTGGATCTGGACGTAGCTGCCACCCGCTCTCAGGTGGTAGCGTCCGCGGACCGGTCGGTGCCCTCCCAGGTAGACCCGCTGTTCGCAGGCCACGCGGGGCAAATAGGCGTCGAGCATCCGGGTGACGCTGTCGGGCTCGGCCTCGTCGTTCGCGGTCCAGGTGAGCCCGCGAACCACCTCCGGGCGATCGCGGTAGCCGACGACCTCGTCGACCGCGTAGAACCTTTCGGGCTCAGCGTGTCCGACGATGTAGAAGCCGCCGACCGCGATCAGGGGAAGCGTCTTCTCGAACCGGTAGACCGCGTCGAACGCAGCACCCTGGTAGAACAGGTCCATGTATTCGGCGACCATCGCGCCTTCGTAGACGAACTTGCCGAACGGCATGTTTCCGTCGCGCTCCTCATTCGCGATGTTTTCGTGGTTGCCCTTCAGTGCGTGCACGGTCTGCGGAAAGGCGGCTTTGAGCCGGGCGACGATCTCGAGCGTGTTGAGGCTTTCGGCCATCTCCCGGTCCATCGCGTCGTGCCGGTCGAACCCGCCCTGGTATTCGTCGAATGCCGCGAACCACCGCCGCCGCGCCCGGCCTTCGGCGTGCACGTAGTCGCCGACGAACACCAGCTGCACGCGTCCGGCATCAAGCGCATCGATGACGCTTTCGGACCCTGGTGATCGGTCGCTCCCGCGGTCGGCGGCTTCGGGCACGTGCATCGCGAGCACCGCCAACACCAGATCAGCGCGAGCGTGCACGTCGGGGACGACGACGCACGGTACCCGCGGCTCCAGGCGCACGAGTCCACCCGGGCGTCCCCTGCCGTCGCGCGGACGGACGTCGTCCGCCGATTCCTCCATCGCGGTGATCGCGGCGGCCATCGCGTCTGCGACGTCGGCCGGCGGCGGCGGATCCGTGCGGTCGGCGACCGACCGCAGCGACTCGATGAGCCGGTGCACCGGGTCTTACTCGCCCCGGATGATCGTCTTGTTGACCTCGACGAAGTCTTCGGCAAGAACCTGCGTCACGTTGATCAGCAGGTCCTCCTCCTCTTCGGCGTCGAGCCGTTCGGACGCAACCGCGATCATGAAGATCGGGGAGCTCTTCTTGATCGGCCCGGCGCTGAACTCCGCGATCGAGTCGACCGCGAGCTCATCGGCGAGCACTCCGCGGTCGTGCGTCGCACTTTCAGGCACATCGTCGCGAAGCCCGATGCTGCTGTACTCGACGTGGCGAACGCCGTCCACGCGCGGGCCTATCGTCAGCAGCGACCCGGAGTACGTCATCGCGAGCGCTCCTCGGTCTTCGTTCGCGCCGAACGCATCGACCGCTTCCAGCTGGTTCTCCGCGACGCGCGTCTCGAACAGGCTCTTTTTCTCTATCCACGCCTGCGCGATCAGCTCGATCGACGCTTCCCCCGGTTCGAGCCCCGATGTCGATGTGATCTGTCTGATGTGTTCCCGAATCTGCTCCGGTATCTGGTCCAGATACTCTCCCATACTCACCTCCGGTTCGTATGCGCTGTCGCGTCGGTCCATGGGACCGCAACACCCTGGATTGTAGGGCACCGACGCCGCTCTATCAACGGGGCCGGGTTGAAACGGACATATTTAACCAAAAAGATTTAATAATCTTTTGCGACATCGACGTCGACATCGACCATCGGGCGCGCATCGACCGATGTCCCGGTGCCCTGAGGTGACGGGTTTGACCGCTCAACCTTCGCACCGCATATTGTGGGCATGCGGGTAGCCTTCTTCAGCACGAAGCAGTGGGTGCGCGACGCGTTCGACCGCGCGAACTCCGACCGACGCTTCGTGTTCACCTACCTGGAGGCATCGCTCGACATCCACACCGTTGCGCTCGCCGACGGACACGACGCGGTCTGCGTGTTCGTCAACGACGCCGTCGACGCGGAGGTCATCGCGTCGCTCGCCGAGCGCGGCGTCAGGTGCATCGCGTTGCGGTGCGCCGGGTTCAACAATGTCGACCTGAACGCCGCGTACGAACACGGGATCGTGGTCGTCCGCGTTCCGGCGTACAGTCCGCACGCGGTTGCAGAGCACGCGCTCGGGATGATGCTCGCGCTCAACCGCCGCTATCACCGCGCGTTCAACCGCGTACGCGAAGGGAACTTCAGTCTGGACGGACTTCTGGGGTTCGACGTGCACGGGAAGACGGTCGGCGTGATCGGGACCGGACGGATCGGGCAGGTGTTCTGCGGACTGCTACGCGGCTTCGGGTGCCGAACTATCGCGTACGACAAGTATCCCGACTCCGGGCTCGCCGACAGCGGGGTCGAGTACGTCGACCTGCAGTCGCTGTACGCCGCGGCCGACATCATCAGCCTCCACTGTCCGCTCACGCACGAGACCTACCACCTGATCAACGACTACGCGATCCGGTCGATGAAGCGCGGCGTGATGATTCTCAACACCAGTCGCGGCGCGCTCATCGACACAAACTCGGTAATCAACGGGCTGAAGAGCGGCCGTATCGGTTACCTTGGGCTCGACGTTTACGAGGAGGAGGGCGATCTCTTCTTCGAAGACCTTTCGGATCAGGTCATCCAGGACGACATGTTCGTCCGGCTGCAGACCTTCCCGAACGTGCTGATCACCGCGCATCAGGCGTTCTTCACCAAGGAGGCGGTGAACAGCATCGCCGATGTCACGATCGCGAATCTGGACGCGGTCGCCACCGATGACGGACCGGTAAACGTCGTCGGGCCCGATCGTGTCCACGGGTAGCTCGCGATCACCATCTCGGCTACACTCCGTCTGTGACGCTCGGGACGTTCCTTCACTACGACATCAACTTCTACGCGATGGCGCTCGTCGCGTCGGTTCTGGGCATCATGCACTGGAGACGGTCCGGAAGCGGGCACGCGGTGAGGCTCTTTCGCGGCCTGCTGACGGTGACGCTGGTCATGCTTGTCCTTGAGGTCGTATCCTGGGCGTTCGACGGCCGGCCGGGAGACGGGTACCGACTGCTCAACTACGCGTCCAACCTGGTCTATCTGTGGTTGAACCCTTTGATCCCGTGTCTGTGGGCGTCGTACATCGACTACGCGATCTTCGGATCGGTCAGGCGGCTGCGACGGCGGCTCTATTACAGCCATCCGATGGTCGTATCTACGCTCCTGGTCGCGGTGCAACCGTTCTGGCCGGTGCTGTTCACAGTCAGCGAAGCGAACCAGTACGCACGCGGGCCGGCGATCTGGGTTAACGTCGCGTCCACCTTCGCTATGCTCGTTCTGATCATTGCAGTCGCGGTGCGCAACCGGTCCCGCCTCCGCGACGGAGTTGTGCCTGCTATCATCCTGTTCATCAGCGGACCGGCGATCGCGGTCGTGGTTCAGATGATGGTGTATGGTGCGCTGCTGATCTGGCCCATGATGGCGCTCGCGCTCGTCGTCAGCTATGTCGTCCTGGAAACGGTGACCGCCTCGCGCGACCACCTGACCGGCCTGTCGAGTCGACTCCGGGTCGAAGAGTACGTCCGTAACCTGGTCGACTCGCGCACCGGATTCGGTCTGATCGTGATAGACCTGGACGACTTCAAGCTCATCAACGATCAGTACGGGCACCAGAGCGGAGATGAGGCGCTGATCCTCTTTGCCGATGTGCTGCGCGACGTCTTTGCATCGCAACGGATCGTCGCGCGCTTTGGCGGTGACGAGTTTGCGGTAGTGACCGCTTCAACGACCGAAGCGCAGCTCGAGACGTACCGGCGTAGCATGCTGCGGCGTGTGGACGCGCTCAACGCCGATGCGAATCGTCCCTACCGGATCCGGATGAGTTTCGGAGCGACCGTCGCCGACCCGTCGGGCGGCGACACGCTTGAGACGGCGTTCAGCCGAGCCGACGCGTGCATGTACGCCGACAAGGCGCACAACAAGAACCTCCAGCGCCGCGCGTCCGATCGTCCCGGTCCGTTCGTCGCCGCCGATCCCGTCTGAGCCCCCGTTCGATTGCCGATCTCGTTGCTGTCGCTGCTGGACAACCGCGCGGTCGTGCGCTATACTCTCTCTCAAATAAGTAAAAAAAGCCAATTTCAACGGAGTCATATGCGGTTGTTCTCCCGGTTGGTTCGACACATACGCCTCACTCACGCCTGCCTCGCGACGCTCCTTCTCCTTGCCACGCCCGCGGTGACCGCGGAGGTCGTGTTCGAGCGGATCGGGTTTGAGAGCGGCCTGCTGAACTCATCGGTATCGTCGATCATCCAGGACTCCGACGGCTTTCTCTGGTTCGGCACGCAATCGGGTCTTCAGCGCTACGACGGCACGTCGATGCTGTCGTTCACGAGCGAGCCGTTCAACTCCGACAGTCTGTCGCACCAGCTCGTGCAGACGCTATCGTACGATCCCGGCGACGCGATCTGGGTCGGCACGTACGGTGGCCTCAACCGACTCGATCCGGCGACGGGGCGAATATCGCACGCGCGACGCGTTGCCGATCGTGGCGACTCGCTCAGTAACGACATCGTCGTCGCGGTCGCGCGCGACGCGACCGATGCGCTCTGGGTCGGCACGCTCGACGGCTTGAACAGACTGGAGTCGGCGTCCGATCCGTTCGGACCCGACGCCCGGTTCACTCTGTTTGCTCCCGATGCGGACGATCCATCGGCGATTCCGAACGCGACGATCAGGGCGCTTCGCGCCGATTCGCGTGGGCTGTTCTGGATCGGAAGCTACGGAGGGCTGTCGTACGTCGATCCCCGGACGAACGGCGCCACCGCCGGAGAGCCTCGGTTCATGACGCTGCCGGTCGGCGACGACGCGCTGCCGAGCCCCTTCGTGATGAGCATCGCAGAGGACGCCGACGGCGACCTGTGGATCGGTATGTGGGACGGCGGCGTCGTGCGTCTGCGCGTCCGGTTCGGCGTTGACCGTACGACCGGTGACGCCGGTGCGGCTGACGACGCGCCCGGGCCGCTCATACTTCCAGACGGCATTACGGTCACGATTGTCGAGCGCTACTCGCTTCCGGACAACCGGGTCTACCAGGTTCTTGCAGCGCGGTCTGGTCTGGTCTACGCGGCGACGTGGGGCGGGGGCCTCTCCGTCATAGACCCGCGTACCGGCGCGGTCGCGACGCACCGGCACGATCCGGCCGATCGGGTCAGCCTGGCGCACGATATCGCGTATTCGCTCTTTGAAGACCGGTCGGGAATCGTATGGGTCGGTACGAATGGGAACGGGATCAGCAAGCTCAACCCGGCGCAGCTCGACTTCCGTCTGGTTCACCGCGATCTACCGGAGGATCGCCGACTCACGACCGGCCGTGTGCAGCTCCTGTTCGAACACGCTCCGACCGGGTTGCTCCTTGCTGGTGTACAGAACGCCGGACTGAACATTCGCGATCCACAGACCGGTCGCGTTACCGTCTACCGGCACGATCCGGACGACCCCGGCTCGATCGCGCACGACAACGTGTCTGTCGTGATGGACGACGGGGCGTGCCTGCTGGTAGGTACGAACGCCGGAATCGACCGTTTCTGCGTCGAGGAGGGGGCGTTCGAGCGAGCGTGGGAACCGTTTCAGTCCGTTGCTCCGACCCCTCCGATCGTCTACGCGTTGCTGCGCGCGCGCGACGGATCGCTGTGGGTCGGCACCTACGATCGGGGCGTTCTGCGACGCAACCCGGACGGAACGGTCACCGAGTACCGCTTCTCTTCCGATGACCCCGAGTCGCTGTCGAACAACCTGGTCTACGCCATCCTGGAGGACCGGGAGGGTGCGATCTGGATCGGGACGAACGGAGGTCTCAACCGGTATCTCCCCGATTCGGACGGCTTCAGACGCTACCTTCACGATCCGTCCGACAGGCGTACGATCAGCAGCAACTCGGTCGGGTACCTCCGGGAGGACTCGGTCGGGACGCTGTGGGCCGCGACGCGTAGCGGTGGACTCGCGCGCTATCACCGTGAGACCGACAGCTTCTCCAACATCGACACGACGCACGGGCTGAGCGGAAACCTGGTGACGTCGTTTCTGGAGACTGCCCCCGGCGTGCTCTACGTCGCGACGACGAGCGGGCTCAACCGCGTCACCGTGGACCCGCTCCATGTCGAGCTGGTCGACGAGCGCGACGGGCTATCGACGCGCGAGTTCGCCAGCGGCGCGCTGACGACGGCTTCGGGTGACCATCTCTTTGGCGGGTTTTCATCGATCGTGCGTCTAC
>SKVA01000167.1 GCA_007129695.1 Spirochaetaceae bacterium
CGTGTTGCGCGGCGCGGCCGACGCGCGCGGATCCGACGAAGCGGCCTCCGTCGCCGGCAGACCGCTCTGGATCGCCGGGGGGCTCACCGATACGAACGTCGCCGACGCGATCCGCGCCTTCGCGCCCGAACTCATCGACGCGTCGAGCGGGCTCGAGCGCGAACCGGGACGCAAGGACCACGCCCGGATGCGGCGCTTCATCGACGCGGTACGCGCGGCCGAAAGGGGAGACGATGGCAGACAAGGTGTATAACGACTACTTTGGCGAGTTCGGCGGCCGCTACGTCGCGGAGGTGCTCCGTACGCCGCTCGACGAGCTCGAAGCCGCGTTCAAAGACGCGATGGCCGACCCCGGTTTCCACGCCGAGGTCGACGCGATCGCCGACACATTCGTCGGCAGACCCACTCCGATGCTCTACGCGCGCAACAGCTCGGACGAACTCGGCGGCGCGCGAATCTTCGTGAAGCTCGAGGGGCTCGCGAACACCGGCGCGCACAAGATCAACAATGCGGTCGGGCAGGCGCTCCTTGCGAAGCGGATGGGCAAGACCCGGATCATCGCCGAAACCGGCGCCGGGCAGCACGGTGTGGCGACCGCGGCGGTCTGCGCGAAGCTCGGCATCGAGTGCGTCGTCTACATGGGAGAGGTCGACATCGCGCGGCAGCGGCCGAACGTCTTCTTCATGGAGCTCTTCGGCGCGACCGTCGCTCCGGTGTCGAGCGGGCAGCGCACGCTCAAGGACGCGGTCAACGAGGCGCTGCGCGACTGGGCCGCGTCGTTCGCCGATACGCACTACGTGATCGGTTCTGCGCTCGGGCCAAGCCCGTACCCCGACATGGTCCGCGAGTTCCAGTCGGTGGTCGGCCGCGAGACCCAGGAACAGATCGAGCAGTACGTCGCGGCGGAGGGTCTGTCCGTGGAGGCGCTCGTCGCGTGCGTCGGAGGCGGCAGTAACGCGATCGGTTTTTTCGCGCCGTTCCTGGACCAGGCCTCACCGCGGCTCATCGGCGTCGAAGCCGGCGGGCGCGGGACCGAGCCGGGGCAGCACGCCGCGCGGATGAAGGGGCTCGGGCGCACCGGGATCGTACAGGGGTACAAGAGCCTCTTCCTGCTCAGCGACGACGGGCAGGTACAGGACACGCACTCGTTGAGCGCGGGGCTCGACTACCCGGGGATCGGGCCGCAGCTCGCGGCGCTCGGCGTGTCGGGCAGGGTCGAGTTCGCGCGCGCGACCGACGCAGATGCCCTGGACGCGTTGCGGTTCTTCGCGCGAAACGAAGGCGTCGTCTTCGCGCTCGAATCGGCGCACGGCGCTGCGGAGGCGATCAGGATCGCGCGCGAGCTACCGCGCGATCGCGCGATCGTCGTCAACATGTCGGGCCGCGGCGACAAGGACCTGTTCATCACCGCGCGCGAGCTCGGTGGCCCGCGCTGGAAGTCGTTCCTCCAAAGCGAGGTCGACCGCTTTGACGCCGACGCGAACGGAGGTGGCGAATGAGCAGGATCATGGCGCACATGGTCGCGTATTACCCCGACCGGAAGCGGTCGCTCGCGGTCGCCGAAGGGCTCATCGACGGTGGTGCATCGTACCTGGAGATCCAGTTCCCGTTCTCCGACCCGACCGCCGATGGTCCGGCGATCCAGGAGGCGAGCGAGCGCGCGCTCGACGCCGGGTTCACCGTGCAGAGCGGGTTTGACCTCGTCCGCGAGATCGCCGCGCTCACCGGTAGCCGCTGCGGCCCCGACGGGGCGCCGCCGATCTTCCTCATGACGTACGCGAGCCTGGTCTACGCGCGCGGGGTCGACCGGTTCATCGCCGACGGCGTCGACGCGGGCGCGGCCGGGTTCATTCTGCCCGATCTACCGTTTGACCACGACGAGGGCGCCGCGGCCGCGGCGAGCCGGCACGGTGCGTCGGTGATGCCGGTCACCGTCACGTCGGCGCCGGCAGCACGCCTGGACGGTCTCCTGGCGACCGATCCCGAGTACGTCTACGTCGCGCTCCGCCGCGGGATAACCGGGAGCCGGACCGATCTGGACGACGCGACGCTCGGGGTGCTCGACCGGATCCGGGCGACCGGTACGAAGGTGATGGCGGGCTTCGGAGTGAGCGACCGGGCGCAGGTAGTGGCGCTCGAAGCGCACGCGCACGCGGTGGTTGTCGGCTCAGCGCTCGTGCGCGCGGTCGCGGCGGTTGCCGATGGGCCTGCCGACGCGATCCGTGCCGCGGTTGCCAACCGCCTGCGCGAGCTCACCGGTTGACCGATCGCGGTTCGTCGTGCATATTCGCGCAAGAGGGGCGACATGGGTAAGGAAGTAACGATTACTACGGGCAATTTCGACGCAGAGGTCACGAACTCCGACGTGCCGGTTCTGCTCGATTTCTGGGCCGAATGGTGCATGCCGTGCAAGATGATCGCGCCGGTGCTCGAACAGATCAGCGACGAGTACGCCGGCAAGATCAAGATCGGCAAGCTCGACGTCGACTCGGAGAGCGAGATCGCGATGAAGTACACCGTGCAGAGCATCCCGACGCTCCTGCTGTTCAAGAACGGCGAAGTCGTCGGCCAGCACGTGGGCGCCGCTCCCAAACCGACGATCGAAGCGCTGTTCAAGCCGCACCTGTAGCCCGCCGCGCCGTCGTCGCGGCGACGCCTACTCGAACCGCTCGTCGGTGTTAGGGCGGCCCGGACTCACGCCTGAGGTTGGCGTGATATGCCAGTCGTCCTTGCTGTTCGTGTCGCGGCTGTCCGACGATCGCGCCATCGACCGGGTCGCGGTGCTGCGCTCGGAGTTCACCGCGTCTTCGGGCGCGACCATCGCCCCCACGTAGACCCAGTGACCCGCCGCCGTGATCGCGTCGACGCGGTTCAGCAGTTTCGTGCTTCCGAATCCGCGGTAGCGGTCGTCGGACGCGCTCGTCCGGTTCGTGTAGATCACCGCGTCGATGTACCCGCCAAGAGGGTTTTCGGTGAGCGTGAGGACTCCGTTGTTGCTCGAAAGCCCCGTTCCCCCGGGCACCCAGTAGTCCCACGCGGTATCGGTCGCGTCCTTGCCGCCCGATTGCGACTTGGACACCGTTTCGTTGATCTCTTCGGGGATGCCGTCCGGCCGGAAGTGCACGACGATGAAGTCGCCGGCCTCGACGTCGACCGACGGGAAGACGAACCGTTGATCCCAGTCTCCGGGAAGCCCTTCGAACAGCGTCGCGCCGGCGATGTTCCCGTCGGTCAGAACCGCGATCTCGACCATGTCGGGCCGGTTCGTCGAACCCTTGGTCGTGAACTCGTTGATCACCATCGCCGGCAGAAGCCGGTTCAGCCCGTGGAACCGCAGCAGGAATCGCAGGTTGTTGCCCGCGCGGTCTGCGACTTGCGCCTCCACCCAGTGTTCGATCTCAGGCGCCGGGGCGGCTGCGAAGCGGAACACCCCGACACGATCGTCCTCGATCTCCAGAACGACTCCTTCGATCGCGTCGGACGCGCCGACGCCGTCGGACGCGTGCGCGACCGGCTCGTCGAACCGGACGATCAGCTCCACCGGGTTACGGAGCTCGATCCCCACGATCGAAGGGGGCGTGAGATCGGCGTCGCCGACTACAGGCAGTGGCGGGAGCTGGCCGCACGCGGCGGTTGCAAACGCGGTCGTGATCCACAGCACGGCCAACGCTATCTGTCGACGGCTGGCCGGCGCGTGAAACGGTAGATGTTGCATCGGTGCCTCCGCTCTATTAACCGTTGTTGTACGCGTGCTGCTTCAACGATTGCACGTCGGACAGCGCTTTTTTGACGCGGGTCGGTCCGCGGGATATACTGAGACGAAAACGGGAGAGTTCATGGCTGAGAATCCGCTCTTTGAGAAGTACGGACAGACGTTTGAGCCGGGGCGAACGATCTTCACCGAAGGCGAGCAGGGTGACCGGA
>SKVA01000501.1 GCA_007129695.1 Spirochaetaceae bacterium
CGGCTACCTGCCGCGACGGCTACCTGCCGCGACGGCCCCTTTGCGCGGCGCGGCAACGTTGATATGCTGAGCGTGTGAGAATGCTCGAGCGGGGGATGCCGTGGCGATCTCGGCCCTGAGATCGACCGTACGGCTCAACAACGGTGTCAGGATACCGATGGTCGGGCTCGGCTGCGTTGCTACCGATGACCCTGTCGCGACCGAACGTGCCGTCGCAACGGCGCTCGAGTCCGGGTACCGGCTCATCGACACCGCCAGCGTCTACGAGAACGAGCGCAGCATCGGGCGCGCGCTGCGCAGCGCATCGATAACCCGTGATGATCTGTTTGTCACGACCAAGGTCTGGAACTCTGACCTTGGTTACGATCGAACGTTGTCGGCGTTCGAACGCTCGATCGACAGGCTTCAGGTCGAGTACCTTGACCTGTACATGATCCATTGGCCTCTGATTCGCCTGCGAACCGACGCATGGCGCGCACTCAAACGCCTCCTGGACGATGGCAGGTGTCGTTCGATCGGCGTGTGCAACTTCGCGATCCGGCACCTTGAGGAGATCGTATCGGCAACCGGTGTCGTCCCAGCGGTCAACCAGTTCGAGGTGAACCCGTTTTTGCACCAGAACCGACTTCGCGAGTGGTGTCGCCGCAAGAACGTACTCGTTCAGACGAACACGCCGCTGTCGCGGCTGAAGCGGCGCCATCGCGCGCTCCTGCACGCGATGGCCGAACGCTACGGCAAGGCTCCCGAACAGGTGCTGATACGTTGGGCGCTGCAGATGGACATCGCGGTGCTGATCCGCTCGGTAGACATCGAGCAGATTCGCACACAGTCGCGCGTGTTCGACTTCGAACTCTCTCTACCCGACATGGACACTCTCAACTCGCTCAATGAAAACATGCGCATCGGCTGGGACCCGACCAACGCTCCGTAAGCTCGCTTACCTCCGCATCGATGCGCGCCGACAATAGGAGCGAGGCATCTCCAAATGGTCACGAGACAGGCATTGCGGCAACCAGATTCGTCCGACTCACGCTTCTGCAGGTGCGGAACCCGACTCGATTCGCCACGTGGTATCACCGCAGCGACGGTAGTCTACGAGGGTGACAAGGAGATTCACCTTGCTCACTGTCGCGGATGCGGCCAGCTTCTGATCACGGTGGAGCGTACGCCGGCTGCGGTATATTGAGACCGATGAGCGTCGAGCCGGAGTACGTTCGATTCGAGCCCAAAGAGCGCGACGAGCTCCTGTCGCAAGTCGGCAGCTTCACCCCGGTCGAGCGTACGTTGTTCGAGCGGCTGTGCGCGGTCTGGCAGCCACGAATAGACACCGAGCGATTCATGAAGCGCTCAGCGTCACCCGAACAGGAGCGATCGGCGCTGGACCGGCTGATGGCGAAGCTTCGCGGCGCACAGCTCGGGCTCATCGTCCCCGCCGACGAGGCGGCTTCGCAACCCGGCTTCATCATTCTGACATCGGCGGGCAGTCTCGACTTCTGGCGCGAACTCGTCGGCCTGGAGGTCGGCAGATGCCTGCGCGCCGGTCACCTGCCGTCTGAACAGCGCCTGACCGACCGCAACGCGCTGCCTCCCGGTTATCACGTCAAGGACATCAGTTCGACCGAGCTCGCGGCCGCGTGCACGACCGACACCGACGGGGAGCTGATCTACCGGATCAGGCTGCTCGACGACGTGCGGATCGTCTTCCCGGCCTGGTCGGCAAAGAGCCTCATCACGAGCACGCTCAACACGATTCGCGTGGACACCGACGAACGCGGTATAACCGAGGAGATCGCGCGCGTGCGAAACTCGTCGATACACGAGACCCGCGAACAGCTCAAGAGCAGGGCACCCGATGCGTGGCTCGCAATATCCCAGACCATCGTGAAGGAACGAAAGACCGTCGCATTTCGCAAGAACATCGACGACCGCGATGAGATCTTCGAGATGGCGTATCTGATGATGATCTTCGTCGAGGCGCAGCTCGGAGCTGCAAAACGGAGGATCGAAAGCGACGAGCACATCGACGCCGAACTGCAAACCATAGTAGCCGCGGTTGCGACCACGAAGGACGGCCTGATGCCTCAGGATCAGTTTGAGCTTCTTGTCGACCAGGCGACGGCGCGGCTCGGCGCCGAAGGAGTCCGACTCACGAGCCGGCTCAAAGAGCGCGTTCTCACTCCACGCCCCAGGCGCGCGCTTGCTACCGTCCTCTACCTCCACGGAGGCTACCTCCACTGCGACTCGGTCATCCGCGTGTTCAACCCGGCGCGGATCAGCGCTCGCGACCGCGTTGTCCACGAGTACGTAGACCTGATCGAGGCGTACCTTCGCGGCCGACAGACCGATATCTCCGAGGTCCTTGGATCGCGTGACCAGTTTAACGAGGATCTGCGTGTCCGCGTAGAACGAGCGCATCCGCTGCTCGGGGAGATCATCGCGCGTCCGCAGGTCCTCGCCGAAGCGGTTATCCGCGACGCCAAACAGCGGAATCCCGCATCGACCCCGGACGACCTGAAGGCCGCTCTTGAGCGCTACTTCAGCGTAGACAGTTCGCAACTGCGACCGATCGCCGATCTGCTCGAGTTGAACGTCGTTGAACTGTTCGACTCGGCGTACCACCGGCTGAGCGTGCTCAGGCAGCTGCTCATGCGCCTGTCCGGACGCCACGAGAGCCTTCGCAACAGCTACGAACGACGATTCGGGCCCCGACGCGCGGGGTCGAGACCACCATCGGGCGCAACGCCGGAAGCCGGCGGCCCGATCGACTCACCAGCAGGGGTAGATCGCAACGACGCGCGCGAGCTCGCCGGAACGCGGGTTCGTGGAACAGGCAAGCGATCCTCGCACGCAGAGCAGTTACGGCGGGCCGGCCGCGCACCATCGACGCCGCAGAAACCACGCCCGAAGAGCGCGAAAGAGATCGAGGCAGTGTGGCAGGAGTTCGGAAACGCGCTGCACTCCAAACCGAAATCAGAATAACCTGCGACGCAGGCTCGCCTTGACTGCGTGCGCGCAATTGTAGCCCGGAGCACCGAAGATGCCTCCCCCAGGGTGCATGCCCGCACTCGCCAGGTAGAGATCCCGAAGCGGGGTCTTGTACTGCGCAAGCTCCGGGATCGGGCGCCACATGAACATCTGGTCGATCAGCATTTCGACGTGCATGACGTTCGCGTTCGGCATGTTGTGCTTCGCTTCGATCACCGGCGGCGTCTGAACGTACATGTCGATCAGTCCGTCGCTGGTACCCGGCGCAAACCGGTCGATGACCCGAAACAGCTTCTGTGCCTCACCCTTGGCGATCGTGTCCCAGTCGAGCCCCGGCCGCAGCCGGTACGGATAGTACTGCCCCCACAGGAAGAGTGTATGCTTGCCGGCGGGGGCCAGAGTCGGGTCGATCGCGCTGAACGTCATCGCTACGACCGCAGGATCGTGGCTCGGCTCGCCCCGCAGATAGTCGGCGTACGCATCATTGAGGTACTGAGAGGTCGGGCACAGCAACTGCAGCCCTCGAAGCATCCCGGATTTGTCGCCGTCGGTGATCGCGTAGTCGGGCAACCGGTCCATCGCGGCGCGCACCACCATTCCAAAGCCGTTTCCGACAAGTATCCGCTCGACCCGCTTGCGAAGGTCGGGTGGGATCCATCCTTCGAGCAGCTTCAGGAACGTCACCCACACGTGCGCGTTGGAGATCACCCGCTTCGCGGTGAACACGTCGCCCGACACCGTTCGAGCACCAACCGCCCGGTCGGACTCGACAAGGATCTCGGCCACCTCGTGATCGGCGAGCACCGTACCGCCGTGGTCCCGGATATACGCAGCGAGCGCCCGCGTCAGCATCCCGGAGCCCCCTTTCGGGCGAGCCGGCCCCTTCTTGTGGATCACCGAGTGCCACCCGATGAACTCAGCGCTCACCGCGTCGATCGGCGGTGGACCGCTTTGGGCACCCCACCACGCAAGCGCCGCACGGACCCGGTCGTCGACGAACGTTTCGTTGATCAACCGACCGTAGCTCTTGAACAAAGAGCGCAGTAGATCGTTCCGATCCGAGCGCGAGCTACTGAACTTCCGCAGCAGAATAGTCGAACCAAAGTTGCGCATCGACGGCTTCTTCAGAAACATTTCGAAGATCGCCTCATTGAGCGGTTGCCATCGCTCGATGAACCGTCGGTACGCGTCGGCATCGTGGTCGTTGAGCCGCGCGATACTCTCGCACGTCGCGTCCAGATCGCGGTAGAACGACACTGAACTTCCGTCGGGAAACGGCGCGCTCATGAACGGATCGAGTTCGATGTACTCGAGTCCGTAGCGGTGGAGCTCCAGGTCGGCGACGATCGGCGTATGATGGATCATGAAGTGCGCAGAACCGCCCACGTCCATCCGGAACCCGCCGAACATCTCCTCGGTGCAGACCGCACCGCCGATCGTGTCGCGCCGCTCGAGCACGACGACCCGGTACCCCCACTTCGCAAGATACGCAGCCGCGGTAAGACCGTTGTGCCCGCTGCCGATCACCAGTACATCGCAGTCCATGAACGATTAATACAGCGAACGCAGCCAACAAGCAAGAAGCCACACCCGGGGCGCGCCGGATCGTCAAGAAACGCGCAGCCGGGTTGCTGCGGCCCGTCATCCTGCTATCTTCTACGTATGCTCGACTGGTTGATAATCGGTGGCGGGTTGCACGGGACAACGATCCACGGTGCACTCACTCGCGTCGACTCAGGATTCACGATCCGGGTTGTCGATCCGTTCGACACCCCGTGCTACAGCTGGTTCAAGCGAACCGACGCGTGCGCGATGCGGATGATGCGCTCGCCGGCCGCGCACACTGCGCTCGAGGATTTCACCGGCCTCATGAGATTCGCCAGGAACGAGGGGTACGACCTTGGGCAGCACACCACGCCCCCGTACGCGCGACCGTCGACCGAGCTGTTCAACCGGTACCTGCAAACCGCGACAACGTCGCATCGGCTCGCATCCGACTGGCTCCGGGGATGGGCGATCGACCTGCGACGCGAGGACGACGCGTGGACCGTATCGCTCGACGAAGGGAAGACGGTTCGCTCGCGCGCGGTCGTGCTGTGCGTTGGCCGCGGCCACTCGCACGCAGCGGACGATCAGGGACTGGAGCGACCATCGTGGGCGCGTACGCCGTCGATCGTGCACGTATTCGACCCCGGGTTCGATCGTGCTCGCCTTGAGCGCTCCAGGCGGCCGGTCATCATCGGTGGAGGCACAACCGCGCTCCACCTGGCGCTCCATTTGGGCAACGCGTCACGTCCGTGCACGGTCGTCACGCGCCATCCACTGCGATGCGCGCAGTTCGACTCGGATCCCTGCTACATCGGCCCGAAGTGCATGCGCGGCTTCATCGAAACGACGGACCCTGAGGAAAGGCGGCGGATGATAGACGCGGCGCGAAACCCTGGGACGGTGCCGCCCGACCTGCTCGCGCACGTCCGGGACGCAGAGCGTGAGACGGCGATCCGGGTCACCGTCGATACCGTCGAACGCGTCGAAGGAGCGCGCGAAGGCGATTCGGCATCGCTCAGCCTGGTAGGACGCGATACCACGTTCGATGCCGACCAGGTCTGCGTCGCAACAGGGTTCGCAGACAGCGTGCCGGCCGCGACACTGCTCGCGCGGGCGGCAGCGTCGGTACACCCCGATCGCTGCGCGCGCTACGACTCGCGCGGGATCCCGGTGCCGGGCAAAACACTCGAATGGTTACCGGGTCTCTACCTGAGCGGGATTCTCGCAGAGCAGGAACTCGGCCCGTCGGCGCCGAACATCATCGGGGCGCAGAACGCCGCGAAGCGACTCACGAGCGCGATCTGCGGACGGGTCCGCCCGATCCCTTCGGCGTGGCGCAGATACGCGTCGATCCGGTGACCCCGCTGCTCAGGCGCCGGCGAGCGTCTCGAGCTCTTCTGCGCCGAGCTGGTACTCGATGATACTCGACCGGATGCTCGCGAAAACGAGCGGGAAGACGACGTTGAAGAAGTACGCGCGCTGCACCATCGTCTTGCGGTTTGCCGCGTACGCGCCGCGGATACGGGCCTCTTCTGCGCTCATGTAGCGGTCGTAGTCAACGAACTCGGTGTCGGCTCCGCCGCGCGAATCGGGCTGCTTCACGATGTCCTGAAACCGGCCGAGCTTCTCGAGCAGCGCGAACAGCGAGAAGTGAGCGTCGACGTGTTCGGTGATCGCATCGACGTTGCCGTCGAATTGCCGCTCGATCGCCTCGAACTGCAGCGGGTACATCGTCGACAGGATGTAGCGCTTGCGCAACACAACCCCGATCCGCGCGAGAGCGTCTTCGATCGCGTTGATGACGTAGGGATTGCCCCGGTAGTACTTCAGCAGGTCGATCACGCGGCCGGCCCCCGCGGGGCCGATATTGATCAGATCAATCACCTGTTTCGCGATCGATTCGGGTAGATTCGGCGTGACCTGGACGCTGTAGGTCTGGAAAAGCGCGCCGCGTTTCTCCTTGATCTCCACCTCGCTGAACCGGAAGAGCTCCGCCATCGTGATATCGCGATAGTAGCTGCGCAGTAGTCGCGCCTCGCGCAGAAACCGCGTGTAGTACTCCTCAGCCACGCGCGTCTCGACGAGCGCCTGGTAGAGTTCGCCGCTGATCCGAAGTCCTCCGACGGGGGCTGTCGACTCCATGCGCTTCGCGTCGATCACCGCGGTGCCGATCACATCCCACTGCTTCGCGCCGTCGGGCCCGAAGTTCCCGATCGTGACCTTGCCGATGTTCGCTCCAATCCTGATCCTGATCTGGAACAGCGCGTTGATGTTGCGGGCGAGCTCGAACGTGTTACGCAGCGTGGAGATGATGTTGAACGCGCGGCGAAGCGAGTCCCGAGCCTCTTCGGAGACCCCCTCGACCAGAAAACGCTCGTTCGCCTGATTGAACAGCGAGCAGACGCGCTGCATTTCGACGCACGTGTAGAACAGCTCCTTCGCGATATACCGCTTAGCCTCCGCGTCGTCCATGTTGCGGACGCGCGGATCGATGTTTCCGCCGTAGTGGAACATCAGGCTGTCGCCTTCGAGCTTGTTGAGGTAGCCGCCATGACGCTTGAGAACGCCGGTGAATGCGGTGTAGAGACCGTTGAGCACATCCTGGTTCTCCTGCGGACTCAGGAACTGGCTCAGATACGTGTAGTCGGCGATATCGATGAAGCCGATCCCGACTAGCGTTACCTCGCTCGACTCCGGGATGCCTCCCATCTCCAGGATCGCGTCGACGAGCTGGGTCGGCAGGTAGTAGTCTTCGATCTGCCGGCGCAGCGCGACACGATCGATCCTGGTGTCTTCCACCGGCTCCGGTGGCTCTTCATCGTATGTATCTGCCGAATCTGCGCGATGGTCCGACGCGTCGGTGCCGTCGACGACGACTTCGAGCGATTCAAGTTCGTCGTCAAGGTCGCCTGATTTCCCGGAATCGCTCATCTTCTCATTGTAGACCGCGGACTTCGGTCGATCAATCGGTTTTCTCCGTCACAGCGGCGTCGAGCAGCTCTACGAACTGCTGTTCGGTGACGATCGCGACGCCAAGGTCGCGCGCCTTGCTGTTCTTGCTGCTCCCCGACTCGGGGTCGTTGGTGACCAGATACGACAGATCGCGCGTCACCGATCCCGCCACAGCGCCACCCGCGCGACGGACCCGATCCTGCGCCTGCGCGCGCGTCATCGTAGCGAGCGCTCCGGTGAAGCAGAAGCTTTTCCCCTGCAGGCCCCCGCGAACCGGTGCCGCGATCCGGATCCGGCCGGTCCGTAGAATATCATCGACGACGCCTTCGAGCGCCGATACTCCCCGCGTGATCGTCTCGGCCAGGATGTCGCCGATCCCGTTTACCTCTGCCAGATCGTCGGGTCGCACCGCGCGAAGCGCGTCGAGCGTGTCGTAGCCGGCTGCGACGACCTTGTCCATCACGAGTTCGCCGACGCCTTCGATATTGAGCCCGGCGACGAATCGCGATAGCGGTACCTCGTCGACCGTGCCCAGGTTGCGGAGGATCTTCGCCGCGAGCGTAGGTCCCATTCGATCAAAGCCGGTCAGGTCGTCTTCGGTGAGCGAGTAGAGATCGGCGATGTCGCCGACGCGCCCCGATTCGAAGAGTCTACCAAGGATCGCGTCGCCAAAATCCCGAATGTCGAGCACATCGAGCCATTTGCGGATCCTGAAGTACGCCCGCTTCGGGCAGCCGGCGTTCGGGCAGTAGAGCCGCGTACCCTCGTCGACGAGCGGCGAACCGCACCGCTCGCACGTCGTCGGCATCTCGATCGCGGACGAACCGTCGGGGTTGTCGATCAGCCGTTCGATCTTCGGGATGATCTCACCGCGCTTGGTTACCGCGACGCGTGAGCCGATGCGCAGGTCCATCTCCGTGAGCATTCGCGGGTTCACCAGGTTCGCGCGCTTCACCGTCGTCCCGGCAAGCCGGACCGGATCGATGACGCCGATCGGCGTATAGAGCGATCCGGACGTGCTCCAGATCACCTCACGCAGCGTGCTGGCCGCCTCTTCGAGCTCGAACTTGAACGCGATCTGGCGCTGCGGGCGCGCGCGCCGCATATCGTCCAGATCGATGTCGTTGCCCTTGACGACGAGACCGTCGATGTCAAATGGTAGCTCATCGCGCACCCTGCCGACGGTCTCCCGGTACTCGATCACGTCGTCGGGAGTCGCGACGACCCGGTAGTCGACCACGCAAAATCCATTCACCGCCAACCACTCGAGCTTTCCAGCCTCCGAGTTGAAAAAGGTGTCGGTTCGGGTATCGAGCGCATCGTAGCAGACGACCTGCAAATCGTCGGCACCGACCCCGTCCTTACGCTTCATCAGCCCGTTTGCGGTATTGCGCGGATTCGCCTTGTCCGAGTATTTTGATCGGTGCAGCTCGCGGCTGAGCAGCACCTCACCGCGCACCGCGCCGGTGAACGAGTCACCGACCGCGTTGGCAACCCCCTGCATCCGCCTGACGTTTGCCGTCACATCGTCGCCGACGGTGCCGTCACCGCGGGTAACGCCGTACGCAAACGCCCCGTTGTGGTACTGCAACTCGATGCTCGCGCCGTCGAGCTTGTGCTGCACGACGTACTCTGCGTGGCCGCAGCGGTCGGCCCACTTGCGGAACGCGTCGGGATCGGCGGCCTTCTCCTGGCTTCCCATCGGCATCACGTGTCGTCGCTTCGCGAACCGGTCCGATCGGTCGGCACCGACTTCGTGCAGGATCGGGTTTTCCGGGTCGATCCGCCGAAGCTCGTCCCACAGGAGGTCAAACTCCGCATCGGGGATCTCCGGCTCTCCGTTGTAGTAGAGCTCCTGATGGCGTCTGATCTCACGCTCGAGCTCGGTCACGCGGTCGCTCACGGCCCGCGCCCCGCGTCCATCGAGTCCGTGCCAAGCCGCGCGACAATCGCAATCTCATCCGCCGACAGCGCGCGGTCGTAGAGCCGCAGGTTGCGAAGCTGTCCGCGCGCATTGTAGTGAACGTACGGCTCGTCCATCATCGCCTGCGCGGTCATGAACAGGAGCGGAGCCTCCTCCACAAGCATACCGCTGAAGCCGGTCGCGCGCGTCGCGACCAATCGCCCGTCGACATAGAGCGATGCAACGCCGTCGCCGAAGCTGAACGCGACGTAATGCCACGCCCCCGCTCTCACCACGTTCGGTGCACCAACCCAGGAATAGCGACCGTCCCGGTCAACAACGAAGAGACTGAGCCCACCGCGCGACAACTGCAGCGCAAACTTCCCGTCCGCCCGATCCGCGGTTGCGCGGGACCACTTGGAGACCAGGTACGTCGTGTCGGACACGGAGTCGGGCATCACCGAGAACGATACCGTCAGCGCCTGAAGCGCGTTGAGCCGGTCACTCGGGGCGATCGACAGGAACGTGCCGCTACCATCGCTCGCGAGCGCCGCGCGTCCGGTCACCGGATCGCGCACGAACTCCATACCGTTGTTGACGATCGTGAATGGACCGGCGCGGTCGCGGGATAGCCCGCCGGCGCGGTCGCTCAGATCGCCCGACAGCGGCGCGTCGATCAGCAGGCCATCGACCGGTGCAACGATCGGTGAGGCGCTATCGTGCGGTCGATCCGGGAGCGACACGGCGACGATCGCCCCCGCCGGATCGCCTTCGGTCGCAATGGCGGATCGGCCCGCGGTGGCGTCCGACGTGTCGACCGGCCCGATGACGCCTCGTGCGACACGCGACCGGTCGATCTCCAGGCGGCCGTACTCGGTATCGAGCACGATCACCGCTTCGGTCATCCGCACGATCGTGCCCGTGATCACGTCACCGTTGACCAGCTCGAGGCGATCGGTACCCGCGGGGACCGCCCAGCCAACCACGGGAACCGCGAACAAGAGGAACAGACCGATGCGACTGCAGATCGCGCGCATGGCCCGGCTCACCTCCCGATTCTGAACGAACGGATCTGGTAGGGTCCGAACTCCAGAGCGACTTCCGACGAGTAGCGCGCGTCTGCTGGCGCACGCACGCCCTTGACCTTCGCATTTCCCTGTTCCAGCAAGTCGACCTCGATCATCCCATCGAGCGCGAGCGCCGATCGAAGCACCACGCGCTGCGTCTCACCGCGCGTCTCGTAGAGGCGAAGGATCGTCCCCTTACGGTCCTCAGCGAGCTTGACGGTTTCGATCTTGACCCGTCCCCCGACGATGTCGAACCACGATGACGATGCGCCGCGATCGGCGCTCCGCGCGACCAGAGGCGGCGAGTTCAGTTCGTGCGCCGTTTCCAGAAGCGCGCTCTGCGACCAGGTTCCCGAATGAGGGTAGTAGCCGAACGCGAACTCGTGCGTACCGATGTCTGCAACCGGATCTGGGTCCTTCGGACTGCGCAGCAGCGTCAGATCGATGATCCCGTCGCGGAACGAATGCCCGTACTTGCAGTCGTTCACGACCCCGAACCCGTAGTCGGCCTGCGACACGTCGGCGAACCGCTGCGCGGCGACCTCGAACTGCGCGGCGTCCCAGCTTGTGTTCGCATGGCCCGGCCGGGAAACCGCGCCAAACTGGATCTCATACGTCGCCGACAGCGCGTGCACCGCGGGTTGCGCCGCGACGCGAAGCTGCTTGTGCGATTCGTTCCAGTCGACGGTGTTGTCGATCCGTACGAGCCGGCTGCCCGCTTCGAGCACGATCGACTGGTCGATCGTCGATCCCCCGATCTTCAGTCGCTGCGCGATCACCGCGCGCAGCGGCCCTGTTTCGACAACCGTACGCGACACAAGCTTCGCCTGCTCGGGAGTCGTTTCGCGGTAGTAGTGGCTTATGTCCCACGCGTCCCAACTGTACGGGTAGTCCTCCCACAGTAGAAGCCGGTTCGCCGGTCCGGCCAGCGTCTCGCGCGCGTGTTCGATATCGTAGATTGACGCGATCGTGCCGTCGTTCGCAAGCCGCACCCGGACAACCGAATTCTCGATCACGGTTGCCTCAGCGCGGACCGTGACCGGCCCGCCGGTGTCGTTCGTCGATTCGCCGGGACCGGTGGCGACGGCAACGGTCGCGTGACCCATCGGTGGTACGTTGACCGCGACGATCGTCCCGTCCTTGACGGTCTGACGCGGCAGCTGTGAGCCGTCCGGTCCGGTCACGCGGTCGTTCGGACCGACGTCGGGAAGCAGCACGACCGCGCGACGACTCCAGCTCAGCGTGTTCTGGACCGCGTAACGGGCCGTTCGCGATGACGTCCTGGAAGCGCCCGAGCCATGGAGCGTGCGCATACTCGCGTCGATCAGCCTGCCGAGCGTCGTGAGATGGCGTTCACTCTGCTCGTGAGCCTCGTCGTAGACGAGCGTGATCGAACTCCCCGGTAGAATGTCGTGGAACTGGTTGAGCATCGTGTCGCGCCACACGGCAGCGGTTTCGTCGATCTGATCTACCCCGGCTACCGCCGCGAGGAACTCGGCATCGTGCAGCCGGCCTTCGAGCAGCCGATTGTACCGCTTCATCCGGCTCTGCGTCGTGTAAGTGCCGCGATGGAGCTCCAGATAGAGCTCGCCGCGCCACAGCGGCAGCGTCGACTCGGGAATCTTGTGTAATCGGCTGAAGAACTCCTCGGCTCCCGAAAGCTTCACCTTCGGCGATCCGTCGGTGTTCGCTCCACGGCGTGCCATCTCCAGGTGGTACCGCCCGGGTCCCCCGCCGCCATCACCGACGCCGTAGAGATTGAGCCAGTCGCCGGAAATGTCGGCCTGGGCGAAGCGCGCTTCGGCACCGATCATCTCCTTCGGCTCGTTGTTCGCGTTGTAGGTATTGGTCGGCAGAAAGTGGGTCCGGATGCGGGTGCCGTCGATTCCCTCCCAGATGAAGCTGTGATGCGGGAAGGTGTTCGACTCGTTCCACGAGATCTTCTGGGTCATGAACGTGGTGACGCCAGCGAGTCTGAGAATCTGAGGGAGCGCCGCCGAGTACCCGAACACGTCGGGCAGCCACAGGTTCGTCACGTCCTTACCGAACTCTTCTCTGAAGAAGCGCTTCCCGAACAGAAGCTGGCGAACCAGCGATTCTCCGCCGGTGATGTTCATGTCGGGCTCGACCCACATCGCGCCCTGGCACTCCCAACGACCCGACCGGACCGCTTCGCCGATCTGCTTGTACAGCTGCGGATAGTCTTCCTTGACCCAATGGTACGCCTGTGGTTGCGACGATCCGAACACGTAGTCGGGATACTCTTCGATCAGCCGAAGCGCGGTCGAGAACGTCCGCCCCGCCTTTCGTCGGCTCTCCCATACGGGCCAGAGCCAGCCGAGGTCGATGTGCGCGTGACCGACCGACCACGCGGTGGTCGCGCTCGACCCCGCTTTGACCGACAGGAGCCTGCGGCAGATCGCCGCGCATTCGCTGACCCCGGCGCCGTCGCGCCACGCGTTCGCGGCGTCGTTGAGGCCGCGCCACAGACGGCGCGTGCGCACCGAATCGGCCGGCAGCGCGTCGGCGAGCTTGTAGAGGTAGTCGAGGTCGAGTCCGAGCTGCCACACTGCGCGGTCGAAGACCGCGAGCTCGCACTGACGGAGGATGAAGTCGTGATGATCGCGATACCCGAACAGGCTGTTCGCGCCGGCCTCGATCAGGATGTCGACGCGTTCACCGCCCTTCGCCTTCAAGACGATCGGAACGCGGCGCTTGCCGGTCGGTTGACCCGGCGTGCGCGGTCCATCGGTCAGCCCCCGCACGGGTGATCCGTCGACGAAGATGCAGCCTTCGCTTCCAAGATTGATCAGCGCAACGACTTCGGACCCGGAAAATGACTCGGGTACGACACCAGTAACCTTGAACCACGCGCTCGCCCAGAGCTCTCCCCATCTGGTCCCGACCGGGATCGGCTTGAAGGTTCTACCGGAAAGCGATCCATACGGGATCGGCTTGTTCTTGTCGTACGTGTACGCGACTTCGAGCGCGGAACGCTCGCCGTAGCGCCGTTCGTGAACCCGGTCGATGAACTGGCGAATCCGCCGACGATAGATGTGCAGTTCCTGCATGGATACCCCTCTCTACGAACTGCAGCATTGTACCTGCATGAGGGTACCGTGTCACGAATCGCGGTAGAGCGGATGGACCTGCCTGCGGTACGTGTCGTACTGCTCACCGGCGTGATAGGACGACCTGACGAGTGGACCGGCCGCGCAGTGGCGGAATCCCTTCGCCAGCGCAGCGTCTCTCAGATCGGCGAACTCGTCGGGCGTCCAGTACCGGGCGACCGGCAGGTGGTTGCGCGTCGGCTGCAGATACTGCCCAAGGTTCAGGATCGACACGCTATTGGCAAGGAGATCGTCCATCGCGTCGCGGATCTCATCGGCGGTCTCCCCGAGTCCGAGCATCATACTCGACTTCGTCACCGACTCGGGATCGATCTCCTTTGCGACTCGAAGGAACC
>SKVA01000440.1 GCA_007129695.1 Spirochaetaceae bacterium
ACTTCTGCCCAAAGAGCTCCATGCCCGGGATGCCGCGGCGCTTCGGCCCGTCGCGCTGCTCCATTCCCTTCGCGGCGCGTAGCTCCCTGACCGCGGCCGCGGCTGATTCGCGCCAATCGCGGAGAGCCGCCGGGGAGAGCGATGCGATGTCCAGCACCCGCGCGCGGGTAGACCCGATGTAATCGGTCATCCGCTCGTCGTAGCCGTCGTCGGGGACCAGTACCGCCGGCAGGCGCAACATCGCTCCTGAGATACCGCTGCGTCGCCAGTAGTAGTCGGCTGTCAGTTCATCAACCTGTTTGGAGTAGGAGTACGCGTCGGTCGTATGCGTCTTGTGCGCCTCATCGACCGGCAAGTACGACAGTTCCCACTCGACCGCGCCGAAGAAGTAGCCGACCGCATTTATCGAGCTCGCCGACACCACGCGTTTGACCCCGCACTCCTCCGCTGCGCGGTAGACGTTGAAGGTGCCGGCGCAGTTGACGCTAAACACCTCTTCGGCAGATGCAAGCATCGGCGCACGGATCGCGGCAAGGTGGACGATCGCGTCGCACCCTTCGACGAGCTCACGCAACCGAGCGTACTCGGCGATGTCGCACCGCTCATAGCGCGCGCCCGGGATCGACACGCCGTCGGTCCGCCCGACAACGAGGACTTCGTGCCGCTGTTCTGCAAGGCGCTTCACCGCGGCGGTCCCGACGTCACCGGTTCCGCCGGTCATCAGCAGCTTCACAGACAATCTCCGCACATCTGAACGGTCTTCCGGATCGCAGTCGTCGCGTCACCGGTCGGTACGAACTCGTGACCGATGTAGCCGGTGTACCCGGTCGCCGCGATGCAGCGGAAGATCGGTGGATAGTTGATCTCCTGCTCACCGTCGATCTCGTGACGCCCTGGATTGCCGGCGGTGTGAAAGTGACCGATCAGTTCGTGATGCGCTTCGATCGAACGGATGATATCACCCTCCATGATCTGCATGTGGTAGATGTCGTAGAGCAGTTTCACTCGTGCAGAGCCGACCTGCATCACGACCTTCGCACCCCATTCGGTCCGGTCGCACTGATAGTCGCGGTGGTCGACGCGGCTGTTGAGGAGCTCCAGGATCAGCGTCACGCCTGCCTGTTCGGCATACGGCGCGATTCGGTGAAGTCCCTCCGCGGTAACTGCCGCACCGTCGTCATCGGAAAGGCCGTCGCGATTACCGCTGAAACAGATCAGGTTCGCGACGCCGTATGTGACCGCGTCGTCCAGGTTTCTGCGGACCTCGTCGACGATCCGGTCGTGATTCTCGCGTCGATTGAGACCGCTCTCTATCGACGCGTGACCGTTGCCAGTCGCAATCGACAGCCCGTGTTCTCTGATCCGCTGCCACTCGTCTTTTGGCGCGAGTTCGATCGCGTCGTAGCCCGCCTCCGCGACAACCGACACGAACCGCTCGGCGGTAAGCGCGCGCGGTACGAAGCACCACCACGCCATCGACTGTTTGACCTTCTTCATTGTATACCCCTGATCATTGCGTGGGACCGGCTCATCGTTCGCAGAGCCACCTGATTCCATTCGCTACCGTACGCCGAAATCCCGCCTTCTTCAACACCGCGTCGGTGTGCCCACGGTGCTCGAATCGTTCGATCCTCTGTCCGCGCCCTCTTGATGTTGCTCTACTCGGGGTCGCCGTCGTGATACCTGTCTGCGACCAGGCAGCCGACGATCGGCCGAGCCCGATCACGGTTGCCCGCGCGGGGTTGGATCGGTATGCTACCTTGACTCGGTTCGGTGCCGGTCGGGAGTCGCGGAGTGGAATCGGACCAATCGATATCAGTTCTCTACGTTGACGGCGACTCCGCGCGAGCCGACACGGTCGCATCGGTGCTCGCCAAATCAGGAGTCACCACTACTGCTGCAACAACGATTGCAGCGGCGGAAGCCGAGCTGCATCATACATCGTACGATCTGATTCTGATGTGCGACACGGTGCCGGATGGGTCAGGAATCGGCTTCATCCAGCGCACATCGAAGTCCGGGCGAACGCCGGCGTATGTGATGGTGGCGACTTCCCCCGATCTGTCTATCGCGGTCGCCGCGATGCGCGCCGGTGCGCTCGACGTCGTGAGCACTGTGCCCCACGACGAGTTTGTCCGGACGCTGCCGGTAGCCGTGGCTAACGCGGTCAACCGGGCTGCCCTCCGGCGCCAGGGCCACGACCTGCATACGGGGATCGTGCAGACCGACCGGCGATTCAGCCGGGCGCTTCAGTCGTCACCTGTCCCGACGATGCTCGTCGATACCCATGACACACTGCTGATGGTAAACCAGGCGTGGCGCGATGCGATCGGCTTGAGTTCGCTCATCGGCCGGTCGCTCGACGATCTGCTCGCGCTCACCTTCACAAATCCTCCGGAGATCAAGACGAGCCTTGCGATCACCGCCGACTCGCCCAACGGTGAGGCTACGCTGGTGGTCGGGGTCAGGTCGCAGACCGAACAGGAGAAGACGTGGCGGTGTCACCTTGCGCGGCTCGACGACCCGACCGAGGGTGGAGATGAACCACTCGTGGTCTGCCATGGGCTCGATATCACCGATACGATGCTCCTTGAGGCGCGACTGCGCAACCTGTCGCTCGAAGACGCACTGACCGGGCTGCCGAATCGGCGCAGTCTGGAAGACCGGCTGCCGCAGGAAGTCGCGCGTGCGCGCCGCGACCAGACCGACCTGGCGGTCGCGATGATCGATATCGACTTCTTCAAACCGTACAACGACCGGTACGGCCACGTCGAAGGCGACCGATGCCTACGCGAAGTCGCGCAGGCGATGCGTGCGGCGCTCAGGCGGCCCGGAGACTACGCTGCGCGCTACGGGGGCGAAGAGTTCGTGTCGATTCTACCCGGCGTCGACGCAGAAGGCGCTCGCGAGGTACTCGCGTCGATGCGGCGCGCTGTCGAGCGGTTGGCGATCGAACACGACGCGAGCGATGCCGCCCCCGTGGTCACGATCAGCATCGGATACACGACGCTCGCCGCGAGCGCGTCCGACGATCCTACCGCGCTCGTCGTCGCGGCCGACGAAGCGCTGTTCGCCGCAAAGTCAGCCGGAAGGAACCGGGTGGTCGGACCGTCCGGCGAGCCCGAAAGCGCGTAGAGTGCCGTATCACGGCGAAGTGACCATTGCCGGGGGTTCGCTCTTTGACTATCATGTCGGAATGAGCAAGAACCGCAGCGGCTGGGAGGCCGTGACAACCGGCTTCGCGATCGCGGCGGTGTTCGGGTTGCTCTATCTGCGCGGCGGAAGCTGGATCTGGATCTTCCCCGCGGTGTTCGCCGGCCTGCTCCCGATGATGGATGGCTTCCGGCGCGTGATCGCCGCAGGACAGCAACGCAGGGCGCAGGTCGCACAGACGCGGCGGCGGCCCGAACAGATGGAGCGAGAGGTGCTTCAGATCGCGCGCGACCGCGGCGGCGTAGTGACTCCCAGCCTGGTCGCGCTCGAGACATCGCTGTCGATCGCGGAGGCCGAGCAGGTGTTGAGCGATCTTGCGTCGCGCGGCCACGCCGGAATCGAGGTTCGCGTCGACGGACGAATAGAGTACGAGTTCGCCGATTTCATGCGTAGGCTCGACTGACGATAGAGCATTCCTGCTCAAGCCGACGGACGTGCGCCTGGCGGCAGACTGGTGGAGAATGGTGCCGAAATTGTTGACGACCGAAATCGGGGGGTCGCGGTGCTCGCGTTGGATCGCGCCGCGGGTCTTTGATCTCATGCGAGCAGATACTTGGGCATCTCGGATGATCGCAGCGCGACGCGGCGAGTGCTCACAACGCCGCGCTTCAGCCGTACCGCAGGTGGGTTCTCGTACTCATGGAGCCAGATGCGCCTGATCCAGGCGTGGCGCCCGGTGGTGTGGGAGTAGAGGTG
>SKVA01000171.1 GCA_007129695.1 Spirochaetaceae bacterium
AGACGATGCTCGTCGCCGAGGCGCGGCTCCACGTGCCGGCGTGGTTCTTCTTCACGATGGCGGCCACGATCGCGGCCGGCACGATCGCGCACGCCGCCGCGTCGATCGCGTTCGGCGTGGAACTACGAACGATCGCGCTCACGATCTGGCTCCCGCTGGGAGTCGTGGCCGGCGCAGCCGAGCTGACTGCGTGGGTCGCGAAAGGTCGCCGCGAAGGACTTCCCTGGATGAGCCGGACGTTCGGCAGATTCGTCGTCACCGTCGCAGGGACGATGACCGCGGTTGTCGTGCTGGGCGCGATAGGGCTGTCGGCAGGGATGTCTGCGTCCGGGCTCATCCTGATCGTCGGCGCGGCTGTGTTTCTGGTCTACTCGCCCTACTGTCCCGTGGCGTCGGTCTGGGTCGGCTGGACGATTCTGGCACCAGGCGTCGCGATACTGATCGCCGGCGTCTCCGCACCGGCATTGGAGGTCGTTGCGGCGACCGCGGTCGTCATCGGGTTCGTCACTGTCGGAGTTGCCGAGCGACGCGCGCGCAGCAATGGATGATCTGTACACCCGGTTTGACCAGGTCTTCTTCGAGCGTACCCGGCTTTCGATCGTCACGCTGATCGAGCAGCGCGCGAGCGTTTCGTTCAACGCGCTGAAGGCGATCCTGTCGGTCTCCGACGGCGCGCTGTGGAGCCACCTTGACAAGCTGATCGCGTCGGACTACGTCACGCGGAGAAAGGAACTGGCCGGTGACACGGTGCAGACGGTCTACACGCTGACGGCGAAGGGAGCTGAGTCGTACCGGGAGTACTTGAGCTTTCTGCAGGGGATGCTGCAAGGGAGAGATCATGGCGATGGTGAGGTTGGAGACGGTTCACAGGGAGTACCCGCTCGGGACAACGGTCGTGCACGCGGTCAGCGGCGTGTCGCTCGCGATCGACACGGGTGAGTTCGTGTCGATCGTCGGACCGTCGGGATGCGGCAAGACGACGATCCTGAACATGATCGGCTGTATCGATACGCCCACGCGGGGGGCCGTTCGGTTCGACGGAACCGACACGCGGTCGCTGTCAGACTCCGCCGCCGCCGATCTGCGGCTCAAACACATCGGATTCGTCTTCCAGAGCTTCAACCTGGTGCCGGTGCTCACGGTCCGGGAGAACGTGGAGCTACCGATGATGCTTGCGCACGGAAGACCGGCCGAACGCCGCCGCGTATCGGACCACCTGATCGACGCGGTCGGGCTGTCGGAGTTCGCGTCGCACAAGCCCGGCGAGTTGTCCGGAGGCCAGCGTCAACGCGTTGCGATCGCGCGCGCGCTGGTCAACGGACCCCGCCTGGTGATCGCCGACGAGCCGACGGCGAACCTGGACAGCGAGACCGGCGAAGCGGTGCTCGACGTGATGCGCCGGCTCAACCGCGAAGAGAACGTCACCTTCGTCTTCTCGACCCACGACCCCGATATCCTCCAGTACGCGTCGAGGATCGTCCGGTTGCGCGACGGCAGGGTCGAGAAAGACAACCGGGCGCCAGCGCCGGAGACCGACGGAGCGCTCCAGTGATGTTCGCGAAGATGGCGCTCCGGAATCTGTGGAAGTACCGCAAGCGCATGCTCGTCGTGATGATCGGGATCGTGATGTCGGTGCTGGTGATGGAGGTGATCGGCGGAATGCTCGCCGGAATGCAGACGACGTTCTTCGACCAGATCCTCCGCGGGAGCGGACACGTGCAGCTGCACGCGCGCGGCTGGGACGACCGCCTCGACGCGTACTCGATCAGGCACCTGATCGCCGATCCTGAACAGCTCGTCGACGAAGTCGCCGCGCTACCAGGCGTCGCACGAGCTGAGGCGATACTCGGCTTCCAGGCGATGCTCGTGCGCGACGGAACGACGATCGCGGTAGAGGGGCGTGGCGTCTCGCCCGACACATCGTTCTTCGACGACGCATCGACGACGGTCGTCGCCGGATCGTTCCTGTCGGGTGACCGTCCCGGCCTGGTGCTGTCGGCCGCCAACGCTCGGCTGATCGGCGCGTCGGTCGGCGATGATGTCGGCGTGTTCATCGAGTCGGCGCGAGGCATCCCGGCGCGTCGGACGCTCATGGTGACTGGCCTGTTCGACAGCGGCCACGTCGAGCTCGACGGCACGGCAGTATTCCTGAGACATGAAGCAGCCCAGACCCTGCTCGGCATCGAGCGCTCAACAAACGAGATCCGGATCGCGCTCGACGACCCCGACCACGCGTCACGCTTCCTCAGCGAACACCGCGAGCTGTTCGACCGTCGTGGCGTGGAACCGACGACCTGGCGCGATATTCACGGTAGCCTGATCGTCTTTGTCGAAATCAGCGACCTTCTGACGACGGTGATCAACGTGTTCGTGATGATCGTCGCGGCGTCGGTCGTCACGAACGCGATCCTGATGACGGTCTTTGACCGCGCGAAGACCTTCGCGACGCTGCGCGCGATCGGGATGAAGCGCCGCCGCGTCGTGTCGACGATCGTGTCGGAGGGCGTGCTTCTGGGCGCGATCGGAAGCGCGATCGGGCTCGCGATCGGGATCCCGGTCGTCCGCTACTTCGAGGCCCACGGACTGGACATGGGCGAGCTGAGTCAGTTCTTCGGGAGCGGGCAGACCTACTACTTCGCGTTCGTGCCGGGATCGAGCGCGACCGCGTTCGGGTTCGGCGTGCTCATATCGGTCCTGAGCGCTCTCTACGCCGGGATCGCGGTCACCCGAGTCGATCTGCGCCGTGCGCTCGAGGAGGCGTAGATGCAGATCCGAATCGGTGTCCGTAACGTCCGCCGCAACGTGCGGCGGACCGTGCTCAACGCGGTCGCGATCGCGCTCGGCACCGCTATCATGGTCGTGTCGGTCGCGTGGGTACGCGGCTACTTCACAAGCCTCTTTGACGGGATCATCCGCATCGACACGGGCCACGCGCAGGTGCTCCACGAGTCGTACCGCGATGAGCAGCGCCGCCTGCCGCTCGACCTGACCGTAACGGACTACGACGCGGTGCGCGAGCGGCTTGCCGGGCTGCCCCAGGTCACCGCGATCGCCGCTCGGCTCGACTTCGGTGCGCAGATCGCGTCGGAGGCTGACCCGGCGCGATCGATCCGTCTGCTCGGTCGCGGGATCGAACCGGAGCACGAGCAGCGCATCACGGTCGCGTCCGATCATATCGCTCGTGGCGCGATGCTGTCCGGCGAGCGTCAGGGCGTACTGATGAGCGACCGGATCGCGTCGCGCCTGAGGGTAACTCCCGGAGACCGACTGATCGTCCGGACGATCGACCGATCGGGAGCGTGGAGCGAACAGGCGGTTGAGCTCGTCGGCGTGTTCACGCTCGGCTACCCGGCGATCGACGAGACATCATTTCTGATATCGCTACCGATCGCGCAGGAGATTACCGGAGTCACCGACGCGGTGACGCGGCTCGTCGTCGCGCTCGACTCGGGCCCGAACGTCGGATCGGCCGTCGAATCGCTCAACGCGGCGCTCACCGACCGGTCGGAGCTGCGCGCGTACGAGTGGCGGCGGTTCGTCGAAGTGATCGTCCAGGCGGTCGAAGCCGATACCGCCGGCTTCGCTGTGATCATCGCGGTTCTCTACCTGTTGATCGTCGTTGGCATCCTGAACTCGATGTCGATGTCGGTTCACGAGCGCCGTCGCGAGATCGGAACGCTCCGCGCGATAGGGATGAAGCGGGCGCCTCTACGACGGGTGATCCTGGTCGAAGGGGCGACGGTTGCGTTGATCGGCGCCGCCGCGGGGGCGGTCCTGGCCGCGCTGTCGAGCATTTACTTCGCGGGAGTCGGCTTCGACCTGTCGATGCTGGAGGGCACCGGGCTGCCGCTGCCGTTCGGCGACCGGTTCGTCGCGGACTTCAGGGCGCACGACTACCTCGTCGCGGCGGCTGTTGCGGTCGTGACCGCGTGCGTCGGAACGATCCTGCCCGCGCTCCGGGTCGCGAGGCTACCGATCACCGACGCGCTCGGAGCGCACGTCGAGTAGGCGTGCCCTTCGCACCGCGGACGACGGCTACTCGCGGTCTTCGGCTACGCGCGGCCGACCGGCGGCCCCGCCGGCTCGCCGTTGATCGAAAACGAGTACCGGACGTCGACGTCGGTCAGCATCGCGCCGACCGAGCAGTACTTGAATATCGACAGCTCGATCGCGCGGCGCGCCTTGTCGCGATCGATCTCTCCGGTCAGGTCGTAGTGGATCTTGATCGACGCGAACGGCGCGGGCACCGCGTCGGCTCGATCGCCGGTCACGACGATCGACACGCTGTCGAGTCGCTGGCGTTGCTTGGTCAGGATCGGCACCAGGTCCATCGACGCGCACCCGGCGATCGCCGCGAGCACGAGCTCCATCGGACGGAACCCCGCGCCCTCTCCGCCGACGGCCGGCGAGCCGTCCATGTGGATCGTGTTGCCTTCCGAGTTTGACGCAACGAAGTGAACCTTGTCGTTTGCCCGATTGAGAGTGACGCGCACGCTGCCTCCTGCAGCAGAATGTCGGCGATTGCACATCGACGGTCAAGCCGCGTATGCTGGTGTCATGAATGTACGTACGATCGAGGAATGCATCCGGAACACGCCGCTCGTGCGGCTGCGCTCGCTCTACACGGGACCGAACACGGTGCTCGCAAAGCTCGAAGGCGACAATCCGGCGGGCTCCGTGAAGGACAGACCGGCGTTCAGTATGATCAGACGCGCCGAGGAGGCCGGTCGCATCAAGCCGGGCGACACGCTGATAGAGGCGACGAGCGGCAACACCGGTATCGCGCTCGCGATGGTGGCGGCGGTCAAAGGCTACCGGATGGTGCTGATCATGCCCGATCACATGAGCGCCGAGCGTCGCGCGGTCATGAAGGCGTACGGCGCAGAGTTGATCCTGACTCCGAAAGAGAAGAGCATGGAGGGCGCGATCGACCTGGCGCGCGAAATGGAAGCCGATGGCAAGGGCGTGATCCTTGACCAGTTCGGCAATCCCGACAACCCGCGCGCGCACTACGAGGCGACCGGCCCCGAAATCTGGCGAGACACCGATGGCACCGTGACCCACTTTGTCGCGTCGACGGGCACGACCGGAACGATCATGGGAACCGGTCGCTACCTCAAGGAACAGAATCCCGCCGTGACAATCGTCGGCGTCGTCCCCGACGATGCCGGTGGCATCCCCGGAATCCGCGCGTGGCCCAAGGCGTACCAGCCGGCGATATTCGAACCCGACCGGCTCGACGAACGGCGCACCGTCTCAAAGGAAGCAGCGGAGACCACGATGCGTGCATTGGCCGCGCGCGAAGGCATCTTCGCCGGCGTGTCGTCGGGTGGGAACGTCGCGATCGCGCTCGACGTCGCGCGCGAGCTCGACGAGGCGGGCCGCACCGACGCGGTCGTCGTCGTGATCATCTGCGACCGCGGCGACCGCTACATTTCCACCGGAGTCTACCCGGCCTGACACAAACGCGAGCGCTACTTCACGAGCAGAACGCCTGCTTCGCGTCCCTGGCGGAGCAGCCGCAGCCGCGCCTCGTTGCCCGGCGTGGCGTTGAGCTCGCGGTAGAACGCGCGGACGGTGTCGATCGGCGTGTCGTTCACGCGTACGATGACGTCGCCCGGCCTGAGCCCCGCCGCGTCCGACACGGATCCGCCGACGACATCCGCGACGGCCACGCCGCGGACCGACCGGTCCAGATCCAGGCTCTGCCGGATCTGATCACCGAGCGGCACGACCGCCAGGCCGGGCCACACGAGCGACCCGTCGGCGAGTTCCTCTTCGGGCGCGCGCTCGTCGATCGTAACCCGAACGGTCTGGTCGGTCCCGTCGCGAATGAGCGCGAGCGTCGTTGACTCACCGGGACTCAGCAGACCGATCCTCCTCGTGAGCTGGTTCGCGTCGTCGACCGGAGTGTCGTCCGTCCGGACGATCAGGTCACCCGGGAGCACCCCCGACCGATCGGCGGGGCTGCCGCGGCTGATGTTCAGCACCAGCGCACCCCGACGGCCGTCGACACCCAGATCGGCGGCGATGTCGCGGAACCCTCCCGCGCGGGGATCGACGACCGTGACGCCGAGCCACCCATACGCGACGCGTCCACGTTCAATGACGTCGGTGACAACGCGCCGCACGGTGTTCACCGGGATCGCGAACCCGAGCCCGACGCTGCCGCCGGTCTGCGACGCGATCCACGTGTTGATCCCGATCACCTCGCCGTCCAGGTTCACGAGCGCACCCCCCGAGTTCCCCGGGTTGATCGCGGCGTCGGTCTGGATGTAGTCGGAAAAGGTGCCGATCTGCCCCCTTCCGCCCGCCTCACGGCGGACCGCGCTCACTATGCCCGACGTTACGGTCGCCTCGAAACCGTACGGGTTCCCGACCGCGAGCACCCAGTCGCCCACCTGGGCAGCGGCTGAGTCACCGAGCAACGCGATCGGCACGGCGCTGTCGGGCTCGAACGATATCACGGCCAGATCCGTCCGCGGATCGCGACCCACGACCTCGGCCTCGTACTCGCGTCGGTCGTAGAGCGTCACGCTGATCCGCGACGCCTGGCCCACCACGTGATTGTTCGTCACGACGTACGCGGTCGGTCCCTGACGCGCGACGATGACGCCCGATCCCAGACCGGGCCGCTCGAACTCGCGTTGCTGCGGCTCGCGCCCGCCCGGCGCCTGCGGGCCGAAGAAGTAGTCCCACGGCGACAGCGAGCGCGGTGCGGTCTGCGTGATGACCTCGACGACGTTTACCTCGACGACGACCGGAAGGACCTCCTGCGCAACCTGCCTGAACGTGCGCGACAGCTGCTCAGGCGTAATGATTGCCGCCGCTTCGCCGGCACGCGCCGGCCGCGCGTCTTCACGCTCTGGCGGATCAGCGTCGCGCATCTCTACGTGTGCGTCTCCCGATGCTTCCTCGCGGATCGGGAGCGCGATTACCAGTACGGTCACGATAGTCAGCGTGATGCCGATCATCAGGAGTGGTCGCAACCGCTCCAGTAGATTTCTGCTGTTCATAGTTCCTCCCTGCTGCTTCGATGCAAAATCCATGCCAGACGAGTTGTTATTAAAGCCTTTTGGAACAAAGGTTTACGAACGCACGCCCGAACCAGCGCACGAGATCGGTCGGTAGCTGTGTAGATCTGACCCACCAGACCCGATCGACTCCAGATCGCGCCATCTGGACGCAGTCGGTCGCTGCTTGTCGGATCGAGGCGAACGGGGTACCTATTGAGCATGAGTGGAGCACCGTCGCCCCCGACACATACCGATCGATCGCCGTCACGGCGGCTCGTACGGGCGCCGGCGTTCGCCGTAGCGTTCGCCGTAGCGTTCGCCGTGGCGTTCGCAACCGTCGCCCCGTCCACTGCCGCGGCCACGCAGCGAACCGCCAACTACCGGATCACCGGGAGTATGAACCGCACCGGTTGGTCGAGCGAGGCCTCCCCGGCCTTCGTGATCACGGCCGTCGCGATTGGCGTCGAGTACGGCGTGTCACCGACAACGGGACCCGGGTTGCTGGCCGCCGGATCGGTCGTGCTGCCGATCAGCCTGGTTCTGATCGACGGCGGCGAGCGGTTCATGACCGAACGCGCCGCAGGAGGGCTGAGCGCGGGGGTCGCCGGGCGGATCGGGTTCGGGTACGGCTTCACACCGATGGACCGATTGCGGCTCATGCCCGCGCTGTCGTGGGGGTTCACCGCGTCGGATTACCGCCGACGCTTTCCCGGCGGCGCCATATCGTACACCGAGCTCACGCACGGACCGGGCATCGAGGCCGAAGCGGGCTTCCGCGTGACGCCCGGTATCTGGATCGAGGCGATGTACGCGCTGCGATGGGAGCTCTTCCAGGCGGCCGGCATATCGAGCGCGCCCATCGACGCGTACGAGGGCGGCTGGCTCCACGCGTGGTCGATCGGCGTGCGCGGCCCACGGTTCTGGTGACGCGGGTCCACGCAGCCCGGCGCCCACTCCTTTGTTGGCCCTTGGCCGCGATTGTGGCATAATCGCAACCGAGGCAGTATGGAACAACGATCTCAGGCGCAATCGGTCTCTGTTGACGACGTCACCCGCATCATCATCGACGCAAAGGAGAAGGCGTACCGCGAAACCGGGCACGAGCCCGAACCGGAGCTCACGAAGGCCGTCGACTGGCCGTTGACGTGTACCGTCGGCCCCGGCCTGGAAGGAGCGATCGCGTGCGAGACGAAGATCGGTTACGTCAACGGCTCGAAGGGATGGCTGATCTACCGCGGATACGACGTTTTCGATCTGTGCGCTCACTCGTCGTTCGAAGAGACGTCGTACCTGCTGCTCCACGGTCGGCTACCGACGGCGGACGAGCTCGCACGGTTTCGCAGGATCCTCCTGCACCGGTTGTTCATCCCGGAGACGCAGCGACTCCTGCTGAGCTTTCCGGTGGAGACGCTGAACCCGATGTCGGCGCTACGGCTGGGAACAAACCTGATGCGCCAGAAGCAGACGTACCGCGACCGGGACGAAGATACCGATCGGGCCGACGCACTCGCGACCGACGAAGACTCGATCGCGATGGAGACACCACCGGCCGGCACGCGCCGACCGGTCTACGAGTTCTTCGCGAAGCTCCTTGGCAAGCCGGCAGCCGAGGCACCGACCGAACTGCTCCACTCCGACGAGATCGAAAGCTGCTACAACCTGATCGCCGGCGTAAACAGCATTGCGGCCACGATCGGACGAGCCCGACAGCGGAGGCTGCCGATCGAGCCGGTCGACGATCTCGGGCTTGCGGGAAACTATCTCTACATGCTGACCGGCAAACGGCCGGGACCGCTCGAAGAGCGAATCATGGACATCTGTCTCATCCTGCACGCCGATCACGGGATGAACGCGAGCACCTTCGCGGCGATGGTGGTCGCGTCCACGCTGTCGGACATCTACCTGGCGATCGGTGCGGGGATCTCGGCGCTGAGCGGTCCGCTCCACGGCGGAGCAAACGTCGAAGTCGTCAATATGCTGTCCGAGATCGGGTCTCCGGGTAAGGCCGCGTCGTGGTTCAAGTCGGCGCGACAGCAGAAGCGAAAGATCATGGGGTTCGGCCACCGCGTCTACAAGGCGTACGACCCGCGCGCGCGGGTTCTTGGTCCGCTCGCAGAGCTCCTTTCGAAGGGGGACCCCGACACGGAGAACACGTTCGCGACGGCGCAGGCGCTCGAGCACGAAGTCCTGTCGACGCTCGGTGAGGAGAAGAAGGTGTTCCCGAACGTCGACTTCTACTCGGGAATCGTCTATCAGAGTCTGGGCATTCCGAAGGACCTCTACACGACGGTCTTCGCGGTGTCCCGTGTATCCGGCTGGTGCGCGCGTGTGATTGAGTACCTGGAGAACAACAGGATCTTCCGCCCGCGGGCGCTCTACACCGGTACCTTCGACGAGCAATACGTGCCGATTTCAGAGCGCTGATGGCGCTCATCATCCGATTCGATAGTGGTCGGAAGAACGGAAGAAAAAGGAGAGCATATGCAGTACGAGATCAAGGGCACGACGATGCCCGTAGTTGAGTGCGTTCTGTCGGCGGGCGAAACGCTCCAGTGCCAGTCGGGCGCGATGAAGTACATGGACGCCGATGTCGACATGAAAACCGGCGTCCAGGGCGGAATAGGCGGATTCGTCAAGCGCAAGATGATGGGCGAAAAGGGGTTTCTGAACTTCTACACCGCAAGCCGCAACGGATCGCGTGTCGCGCTCGGACACACTTACCCGGGCAAGATCGTCCCGATCGAAGTCGGCTCGGTCGACTACATCTGCCAACGGCGTGCGTTCCTCGGCGGGCAGGCGACGGTAGACCTTGATATCGCGATCCAGAAGCGGCTGGGAGCCGGCTTCTTCGGAGGCGAAGGGTTCATCATGCAGCGACTGACGGGTTCCGGCACCGCGTTTTTGGAGATCGACGGCGAGGTGATCGAGATGACGCTGATGGGCGGCGAATCGATCAAGGTAGAGACCGGAGCGCTCGCGTTCATGGAGGCGACGGTGAACCTGGACGTGCAGATGGTCAAGGGTGTCTCCAACTTCCTGTTCGGCGGCGAAGGCCTGTTCCTGACCACGCTGACCGGGCCGGGCAAAGTCTGGCTCCAGACGATGAGCATCCAGTCGCTCGCCGGGGAGATCTACCCGTACCTGCCGATCAAGAAGAGCTCGTAGGCGATGAGGATCGGAGCGATCGGAGCGGGCGGCCGCGGGAAGATAGCGGCGCTGTGCCCGCGCGTCGATCCGACGGTGTCGCTCGTCGCCGCGGCCGACACCGACCAGACCACGCTCGACGCGTTTCGCGCGGACCACGGCAGCGACACGTTCACGACCCGCGACTACCGTGATCTGGTGGAACGGCCCGACATCGACGCGGTCTTCGTGTGCAGCCCCGATCACCTCCACGAAAAGCACGCGATAGCGGCGATGGAGGCCGGAAAGGCGGTCTACCTGGAGAAGCCGATCGCGACGACCATCGAAGGCTCCGATCGAGTGCTGGCGACCGCTCGCGCGACCGGCAGCAGGCTCTTCCTGGGTCACAATATGCGCTACTTCCCATCGATCGTCGCGATGCGCGACATCATACGGTCGGGTGAGATCGGCGCGGTGCAGGCGATTTGGTGCCGCCACTTCGTCGCGATCGGAGGCGACGCGTACTTCAAAGACTGGCACTCCGAGTCGCGCAACACAACGAGTCTGCTGCTTCAGAAAGGCGCGCACGACATCGACGTGATCCACTGGCTCGCCGGCGCGTACACCGAACGCGTGGTCGCGCTCGGGAAGCTCTCCGTGTACGACAAACAACGACGCCGCCCCCCGGGTACGCCGCATCGCGTGAAGATCGACGCGGCCAACTGGCCGGTCGATGCGTCGGCCGACTACTCGCCGGATATCGACGTCGAGGATCACAGCATGGTGCTGATGAACCTGACCAACGGCGTCCAGGCTTCCTATCTCCAGTGCCACTACACTCCCGACTACTGGCGCAACTATACGGTGATCGGAACGCACGGTCGGATTGAGAACATCGGAGACTCCGGCGCGTGCGAGATTCACGTCTTCACTACGCGTCGGGATCGGCGAAGCGAACCCGATCGCGTGGTCTCACTACAGCCTGAGCAGGGATCGCACGGGGGGTCGGATCCTCGGATCATCGACAGCTTCATCCGGTTCGTGCGCGACGGCGTCGCTCCGCATACGTCGCCTCTTGCCGCGCGCAACGCGGTCGCGGCCGGCTGCAGGGCGACCGAATCGCTACGCGCGGGAGGCGAACCACGAGTCGTCGAACCAGCCGGCCAGGAGCTGATCGACTACTTCGACGCGGGGCAGCCCCGCCGCGACCTGAGGTAGAGCGCGAGCGCGAAGAAGTCGTACACCGCGTGGGTCGCCGCCGCGGCGACCAGACTGTCGGACACGACGAACACGACGCTCAGCACCACCCCCATCGCAAACGCGAGCACCGCGTACGCGGGAGTGATCGCGTGCGCGAGTCCGAAGACGACGTTTGCCGCGACAATCGCGCCCGCCGTAGAGAGATACCGCTCGGCGATTTGCTGCAACGCGCCGCGAAACAGTATCTCTTCGGCAGCTCCGGCTACCACCGAGATCAGCAGTAGCGCTCCAAGCGAACGCCCCGCAAACAGCGTCTTCAGTATCGGAGAGAGTTTCGCGTTGATGCGTTGAAACGGCGCCCAGCGCACCCGCACGACGACGAAAAACAGCGCGGCGAGCACCGCGAAGCCCGCCGCCGCCGCGGCGAGCGCGGTCGCATCGGTACGCCCGGGCCGAATCGGTATCCCGACCACGAACGCGATAGCCAACCCGACGACTCCGATACCGCCCTCGAACAGCAGTACGGTCGCAATCGGCACTGCCGGGCCGCTCTTCGGCCCGGCAGCGTCAGCTGCCAAACTGGACGCGCGGGACCTCACGAGCCGACTCGGGGATCTCGAAGTACTCCCGCGGCCCGAAGCCGAGCCTGTTCGCGACGATACTCGACGGGAAGAGCCTGATCCTGGTGTTGAACTGCTGTACCGTGTTGTTGTAGCGCTGTCGCGCGACCGCGATACGGTTCTCCGTGCCGGCAAGCTCGTCCTGGAGCCGGATGAAGTTCTGATTCGACGCGAGCTGCGGGTAATTCTCCACAATCACGAGGAGTCGTGACAGCGCGCCCTGCAGTTCGGTATAGCCTTCCGCGGTCTCGGACACCGACTGCGCACCCGCAAGGCGCGCTCTGGCGTCGGCGATCTGACCGAACACTGCCTGCTCCTGTCCAGCGAACCCCTGAACGGTCGCGACCAGGTTCGGAATGAGATCGCTTCGCCGCTGGAGCTGGTTATCGACCTCGCTCCACGTTGCGCTCACCTGCTCTTCGAGCGTGACCAGACGGTTCTGCTGCCCGACAAACCAGAACACGCCGATCACGACGACAATCGCGATGATCGCAACCGGTGCTATCCACTTGCTTCGACTCGCTGCCATCGAGTCCTCCTTTTCTGCGCTGAGTTGCTTCGGTAGCGCTACGCGTACGGCTAGAAGCCGCGAGACGCGCCCCCACCACCGAATCCGCCGCCGCCGAATCCGCGGAATCCCGACGATCCTCCTCCGAACGATCCTCCCCTGCCGACGGTAGATCCGAATCCACCGCCGAAGAACCCGCGACGCCGACGAGCGAACAGAAGGGGCCAGAAGAACCATCGACCACCGAAGATCAGGAACAGGAAGAGCACGTACACCAGATCGCCGGCGTCGGGCCCAGTGGACGCGGCCGGTCGGGCCTGCGGTCGATCAACCCCGGACAACGCGACACCGTACTCATCGGCGATCAGCTGCGCGACCGCAGCAACCCCGCGGGCCAGACCGGCTCCGTAGTTGTTCTGCCGCAGGTCGGGAACGACGTACTGGTCCAGAAGCGCGCCCGCGCGGCCATCCGGGATCGCTCCTTCCAGACCGTACCCGACCTCTATCCGCAGCTGCCGTTCGTTGACCGCGACGACGAACAGTACGCCGCTGTCGTCGGTCGACCCGACGCCCCACGCATCTGCTACCGCGATCGCGTACTGCTCGATCGAACCGAACGGCGCCATCGACCGCACGGTGAGCACCGCAATCTCTGCGCCGGTCTGCTGCTGCACCACCGTCGCGATGCGCTCGATCGCCTGCCGGTCGGCGGCGGAGATCACGTTCGCGTCGTCGGTGACGTAGCCTCGCGGGCGCGGGAGATTTTGAGCCGGGACAGGAATCGCCGCAATCACGAACAGCACAGCGGCTGCGATCCGCAGCGTCCGTACCGCTGCGCGGCGCCCGATCCGCATCACGCCGTGCCCCGCTGATAGCGGTCGACGACGCGAACCAGTTCACAGAGTCGGTCGAGCAGACCTGCTATCATCTCACGGCTGTCGGGGCACGCACCGTTGCGGCACCGGGCGAGCGTCAGAAGCGGGCCGGGCTCGAAGCCTACCGCTGTGTTGACCGCGACGACAAGCTGCTCAGGATCATTCGGGATCGGTGAACTGGTCGGATCGGCAGACGGCGCGTAGCCATAGAGGCGCAGCACGCCACGCAACACCGCCCAGAGCGTGCCTTGCCACTGTGCGAGTTCGCGCCTGAGCGCTCGCTCAAGGAAGGGCCTGCGTCTACCGGCCGCGACGGCAAGCTGACGAAGCGACACGAGCGAACCGCGAAGCTGGTGTTCGACCTCGTGCCGGAGGTGCACCGCCGATAGCGACAGGTCGGAGGTTACGTCTTCGCCGTACAGCACGCGATGCACGTCGACCAGATCGGAGTACTCCATCGGGAAGACGTCGGACGAACTGCGAAACTCGTCTCGCGTGAGCACCAGCGGAGTGATCGTGAAACGCCGCATCAGGCGGTGCCCGTCGCGTCCGAATGCGTCAAACTGATCCCCG
>SKVA01000324.1 GCA_007129695.1 Spirochaetaceae bacterium
CGGAAGTGACCGAGGTCGCCGCCACCGTGGAGCGGATGCTCGTCTATCCGCTGTCGATCGCGTTCCAGAACGGCCGCCTCCCGAACCCGCACGACGCGCACCCGCTCATCACACTCGGTACCTACGCGGAGCACTACGACTACGCGTCTGCGCTCTTCGACAACCCGCTGTTCGGCGAGACCGCCGCGAGAGCGCGCCTGCTGTCGGGCTCACCCGCCACGCTCTCGCGGCTCCTGTTCGACGCCGGCGGGCCGGTGGGCGAGCCGACCTGGTTCGGCAGCGTGAACCACCCGCGATCGTTCACCGCGATGCTCCGCGGCGCGAACACCGAGCTGTTCGTGAAGTACGGCCTGCACACGACGCTCCACGCGCACCCGGACGCGATCACGATCGAGCTCGCCTTCGACGGCGATGTTGTCTCCTACGACCTGGGATCCGGAGGATACGCGTCGTTCCTGTTCGCCGAGTGGCAGCGCCTGACTCCGTCGCACAACACGGTCGTCACCGACATGAAGAACACCCGCGCGCTCTACGACGGCATCGTGGAGGAGTTCGATCCACAGGCCGGCCTCCTCCACGTCCGGGCGAAGGGCGTCTACGACGCGGTCAACTACTCGCGGCGGCTTCAGGTTGGAGATCGCGCGGACGATCCGATGGTAAGCGACGCGTTCACCGTCGACGCCCGGCGGGAGCACCTGTACGACTGGTTCTTCTACTGCGCCGGCGAACCTCACTGCACGCACGAGACGACGCCCGTGACCTCGATGGGAACCGAAAGCGGCTACCAGCACCTCTTCGACGTCCGGAAGTTCAGAACCGACGACGCGTGGTCGGTCGACTTCGAGCTCGCCGACAAGACGATCAGGGTCGACATGACCGGCGAGGCCGGAACCCAGGTTCACCTGGTGAACAGCTACACCGACAGCACCGAGCGGACGCGGTGGGGTCTCATGGTCCGCCGCCGGGCGGTCGGCACGACGTTCAGCGCGCGGTACCGGTGCATCAGAAAACCGTGATGGACAATCCGACGAAACCGTGGTGAACTAGGTACCCATGGATACCAGAAAGTTGGCGGGAACGTGGGAGTGCATCCTCGAGGAAAGCGACGAGGTCGGCCGCTTCGGCGCCGCGAGCATGGAGATCGAAGTCGACGACTCCGAGCTGCGCATGCGGCGGATCGCCCGCGGCGCGCGAGTGATCGACCCGATCGTCTGCCGGCTCGACGGGGCGCCGCTGTCGGACCGACCCGCCGAGCGGGTCATCCCCGACCTCTTCACGTCGGGCATCTACCGGAACCTCGCCGCCGAGCGGACCGTCACCGGCGAGGCCGCCGAACACGCCTTCACGATCCGCGAATCGCTCAAGCTGTCGACGTCGCAGGGGAGCGTGCCGGCGCGCATCGAGTATCGGCTTGAACCCGCCGATCCGGAGCGCCTGACGCTCACGCTCACGCGGTCGACGATCCCTGGAGACCGCGGAACCGTCTACCGCTTCCGTCGCTCCGCGGTCCGCAACGCGTGGTATATCAGACTCGGCGAGAACTGGGAGATCGGCGGCGACCTGTCACGGCACGCGATGCTGATTTCGCTCCAGGCGCTCGCGAACCGAAAGAGCCCGCGACTCTACCTCGTCTACCCGAAGCAGTGGGACTTCAAGTTCACGCCGGCGGTCCTCGACTACCTGAAGACGGCCAAGCGGTTTGGCTTCTCCGAGCTCCGGACGCCGGAGGAGGCGCTCACCACCTTCCGCGGCGCGGCGAAGGGGTACGTGGTGTGGGACCGTGCGGTGCGCACGTCGCTCATCGTCGCGTTCACGATAGCGGGACTAGAGGACGCGCTCGTGGTCTCGGACGCCCAGGTCGAACTCGCCGAGCGCATGGGACTGCGGTGCGTCGCCGACCTCCGGAATGAGTTCACGGGCCTCTCCGACGCGCAGATCTACCGCTGGGCGTACGACCGCTACTGGGACCGGTGCAGCCGCGACTACATCGTGTGGATCGGAGGAGAGCACGGCCAAGTCATGCGACCGGGAGTTGCCGACTGGGGCATGCACAAGCGCGCGTTCTTCAACGACCTGTCGACGCGCCGGACCGACCACGACGAGTGCGCGCTCGCGACGAAGCTCCTGTCCGAGCAGAACCCAGGCTCGTACGTCTTCGGTTGGCACTCGTACAAGAAGGATCTGGAGGAGGAGCACGTCTCGCTCACTTCGAGCTTCGGGCTCAAGGTGGAGGGGCTCCACACGCTGCCGAATATGAGCTTTTCGAGCCAGGTGGAAACCGAGCCGGGGTTCGAGTTCCACAACAATCACCACGTCGGCCCCGGCTACGACCGGAAGCCAGAGCCGAAGGTCTACATCGCGTGCGTGCAGACCGACTGTCTGGGGATCGGAGCGTGGACCGAACCGGGCCGCGGCGAGATCCCGTACGCGTGGGAAGTCACGATGAACTGGGTCTGGTTGGCCCCTGCGATGATGGAGTTCTTCTACACGCAGGCAACACCGAACGATTACTTCATCGGAGCGCTGTCGGGCCCCGGGTACATGTACCCCGCGTCGGTCCCGCCCGACAAGCTGCCGTCGCTCATTGAGGAAGCGGCTGCGCTGATGAAGCGGCTCGACCTGCGGGTGTTCGACATCATGGATTTCACGCGGATCGCGCGCCCGGAAGGGGGCACGCCGGATCTGGACCGACGGACCGTGGACGCGTACTACGCGCACATGCCGGACGCGATCGGATTCGTGAACGGCTACTACCCGGCGCAGACGTTCACGGTTCGCGACGGACGGCCGATGCTGTCGTTCGACTACTACATCTCGCCGACGCGGTCGCAGGAGGACGCGGTACGCGACATGGTCGAGCTGGCCGAGGTCAACGCGAAGCGGCCCTACTTCCTGCTCGTCCACGTGCGAAACTTCTCGGACATCAGGCGCGTGATCGGCATGATCGACGCGCTGCCCTCCGGGTTCGAGGTCATCCCGCTCGACGAGTTCCTGGTGATGGCGGGCCGCAACTGGAACTTTGCCGAACAGTACGCGGTGGATGTCGGCGGAGATTGACCGGGGGCAACAACGCTCCCTATACTGCCGTATGCCGAACCACTACCCGGGGCCGAAGAGCCACGCGCTTCTGGACGAGCTGTCGTCGTACGTAGTGGTCGAGCCCTACCCGTTCGCGGTCGAACTGGCCGAATGCCGCGGGATGCAGATCGCGACGGTCGACGGCCAGCGCATCACCGACTGGACCGGACTCTACGGGTCGAAGCTGATCGGCTACAACCACCCGCGGATGTTCGACTCGAACTACGTCAAACGGCTCGCGGTCGCATCTGCGACCAAGCTCCCGAACCCCGACTTCCTCACGCGCGAGTGCCTCGACTACTACCGATTGCTGCGGTCGATCGCTCCGAAGTGTATGCGCAATGACCGGCTCGAAGTGTACGCGGTGAACTCGGGCGCCGAGGCGGTCGAGAACATGATGAAGTACTTCATGAACCTTCATCAACGCAAGATGCAGCTCCAGGGCAAACCGCAGGCATTGAGCCGCTTCCTCTATTTCGACCAGGCGTTCCACGGTCGGACGGTGTTCGCGTTGAACGTCACACGCGTCGATCACGATCCGATAATCACCCGAAACTTCCACGGCGTCGTTCCCGGAAACCTGAAGGTACCGTTTCCCGCGTGGAACACGTCGCGTCCCGACGAAGCAAACCGCGCGCTCCTTACGTCGAGTCTTACGACGATCGAGTACCTGCTGCGCGACTACCGCGACGAAATCGCCGGTGTCATCGTCGAGCCGATCCAGGGCGCAGGTGGTCACCGGATCGCCGCCCCCGAGTTCTACACGGGGCTCAGCCGGCTCTGCCACGACTACGACGTGTTCTGGGGGCTCGACGAGGTCCAGACCG
>SKVA01000070.1 GCA_007129695.1 Spirochaetaceae bacterium
CGTGTTCGCAAGCTGGCGGATCACCGTGAAACGCATTCACCGCGTGCGGATCGGAATTGTCGAGCTGAAGGAGCTACCGAGCGGCCAGTATCGCCCGCTCTCTCGCAAAGAGATCGACTGGTTTCTGACCCACGGCAGACCGTCGCGCGGCGGCGGCCGTTCGGCGAGAGCGACCGGCCCGAGGTCGGACGGTACACGCGGAGGTAGCGATGACGATCGCGATTGACGGACCAGCCGGCTCTGGAAAATCGACCGTCGCGCGTCGCGTCGCCGAACGGACCGGGTTTCTCTACCTGAACTCCGGATCATTCTACCGCGCGATCACGTGGAGCATTCTACAGGCGGGATTCGATCCAGCTTCAACGCACGATCTGGCCACCGTAGCGGCCACGATCGCGAAGCAGACCCGGATCGACATCGATCCCGACACTGCGGTCGACGGATTGACCGTCAACGGAACGCCGCTGCGCTGCGAGCTGCGCTCAGCCGCCATCGATGCCCACGTCGCCGTAGTCTCATCGGAGCCGGCCGTTCGCGAATCGGTTAACAGGCGGCTCCATGAGCTAGCGCGCTCGCGCGACGTCATCGCGGAGGGGCGCGACATGGCCACGATCGTCTTCCACGACGCCGACATCAAGATCTACCTCGACGCGTCGCTCGAAGCGCGTGCGAGGCGTCGCGCAGACGAGATTCCGGACGCCAACCCGGTCGATGTTCGCGACCGAATCGCCGAACGCGACCGAATTGACGCAACAAAACCGGTTGGACGCTTGAAAGTCGACCCCGCTGCGTTGTACATTGATACTTCACACTTGACGCTTGATCAGGTTTGTGACACTGTGATGCAAACCATACAGCATAAAATCCAAAAAAAGGGGCAATGAACCAGTCATGACAGACAGCGATGCACCGAACACCGCGACGACCGCGCAACAGCAACTCCAGGAGGCGCTGCAGGAGCAGTACCTGCAACCCTTGGATGAGTTGGAGGTGGGGCAGCTGGTGGAAGGAACTGTAATTCAGACTGGCTCGGAAACCACATTCATCGATATCGGGTACAAGTCGGAAGGTCGAGTTCCTACCGAGGAGTTCGATGAACCACCCAAAGTGGGAGACATCGTCGAGGTAGTCCTTATCAACAAGGAGACCCTCGGTGGCGGTGTCGTCGTTTCCAAGAGCAAGGCTGACGAAAAGAGATTCTGGAAGGTTCTCAAGGACGCATTCACCGACCGAACCCCGGTCGACGGGACCATAGCCAAGTCGATCAAGGGTGGCTTCGAGATCGACCTCGGGCACAAGATCCGTGCGTTCAACCCGATCTCCAAGATCGATGTCCGCCGCGTCGACAACCCTGAAGAGTACGTTGGTCTCAAGACAAAGTTCTATGTAGAAAGAATCTACAGCGAAAGCAGGGTCAACATTGTGCTGTCGCGTCGATCCTATCTTGAGGAAGAAGCCGCGAAGCACAAGAAGGAGTTCTTCGAGCACGTCGAGATCGCAGACGTCGTAGAAGGCACCGTCAAGAGCTTCACGTCGTTCGGCGCATTCGTCGACCTGGGCGGATTCGACGGGCTCCTGCACATCAACGACATGAGCTGGGGGCACGTCAATCGCCCCAAGGACTACGTCAAGCGAGGCCAAGTGCTTCAGCTGAAGGTCATCCGGATGGATCCGGAGACGCAGAAGATCAACCTGAGCCTCAAACACCTCACCGAAGACCCGTGGAACCACTTTGAAGCGAAGTACTCGGTCGACCAGGTCGTCAAGGGCAAGGTCACCAAACTGACCGACTTCGGTGCTTTCATCGAGGTCGAAGAAGGAATCGAGGGACTTGCGCATATCTCCGAGCTCAGTTGGGTTCAGCGCGTGAGCCATCCGAAGGAGATCCTGAAGATCGGCGACGAGGTCGAAGCGAAGATCCTCGACTTCGACGTTCCTGCCGGCCGTGTCTCGCTCGGACTGAAGCAGGTCCTTCCGAATCCGTGGGACACGATCACGAACAAGTTCCCCGAAGGTCTGCGTGTCACCCGGAAGGTGAAGAAGCTGACGAATGCGGGCGCGTTCATCGAACTCGAAGAGGGTATCGACGGATTCCTCCACGTAGACGATCTGAGCTGGACCACGAAGTACAAGAACCCGGGAGCCGTGCTGACCGAGGGCGAGGAAGTAGAGTGCATCGTCATCCAGACCGACCCCGAGCACCACAACATCCGGCTCGGTGTCAAGCAACTGTCTGAGGATCCGTGGGAGAGTCTGCGCAAGGCGTACCCCGAACGCAGCATCATCGACGGCGAGGTGACAAACATCACCGACTTCGGCGTCTTCGTCCGCGTGCAAGGTGGAGTCGAAGGGCTCATCAACAAGGCGCAGCTCGCCGACCCCAACGACGCGACCTTCGAGCAGGCAGTCGCGAAGATCAAGATCGGCGACAAGATTCGCGCTGTTGTGACCGAGCTGAACACCACCAGACAGAGATTGTCGCTGTCGGTTCGTGAGCTCTCGCGTCAGGAGCAGCGGCAGGAGATGCAGAAGTACATCGGCGACGAAGACTCATCGACCTTCACGCTCGGCGACATGCTGAGGGACAGGGAGAACGACTGAACCCGGGGGGAGACCCCCGGCGCGGTCTGACATCGAGATGTTCAAGGGCCCGATCGATCCACAGAAGTTCGAGACCCTTATCGAACTCAATGTCCTTATCAACTCCGATTACTCCGAACCAAGGACGCTGCTGACGCGAATCCTTGAGTCGGCGACCCGGTTGACCGAGGGCGAGGCGAGCTCACTGCTGCTCGCGAACAAGGAAACCGATCGGCTCTACTTCGAGATCGCGCTCGGCACCAAGGGCGCCGACGTCAAGAAATTCAGCCTTGCGCGCGGTGAGGGTATCGCCGGCTGGGTCTACGAGCACAACCGATCGCTCGTCGTCAACGATGTAGCGTCGGACCCTCGTTTCTTCGGCGAAATCGGCAAGAAAGTCGGCTTCACGACCTCCCGAATCCTTGCGGTGCCGATGCGTATCCGCGACGAATGCGTGGGCGTCATCGAGATAATCAACCGAGTCAATGGCAAAGACTTCGTCGAAGACGATCGTCAGTGGCTTGAAGTCTTCGCGAATCAGGCAGCGCTGACGATCCAGAACGCACGGTCGTTCGAGAAGGCGCGTGACGAGATCATCCGGCTGCAGGATCAGATCGTGACCGACCGCGGATACCACACGTTTGTCGGCTCGAGTCCCGCGATCCGGGAAAAGCTCGATCTGGTCGCACGCGTTGCAAAGACCGACAGCTCGGTCCTGATCCTGGGAGAGAGTGGGGTGGGCAAGGAGCTGTTTGCCGAGCAGATCCACCTCCAGAGCAGACGCGCCGACCAGCCACTGATACGCGTGAACTGCGCCGCTCTTCCCGAATCGCTCCTGGAAAGCGAGCTGTTTGGCCACGTCAAGGGCGCATTCACCGACGCGAGCACCGACCGGCGCGGCAGGTTTGAGCTCGCCGACCGGGGAACGATCTTCCTGGATGAGATCGCGGAGCTGCCTCTGTCGATCCAGGCCAAGATGCTCAGGGTCATACAACAGCGCACATTCGAGAAGCTCGGTTCGAGCGACCCGATCACGGTCGACGTCAGGATCATCGCCGCGACCAACCGCGACATCGAACAGGCGGTCGCGAGCGGTGCGTTTCGTAGCGACCTCTACTACCGCCTGAACGTGCTGCCGCTGCACATCCCGCCGCTACGAACGCGGCAGGAAGACATCATGGAGCTTGCACAGTTCTTCCTGCAGCGCTTCAAGCGCGAGACGAACAAGCCGATCCGCGGGTTCAGCGACGACGCGATGGAGACGCTCCTTTCGTACAGCTGGCCCGGCAACGTCCGCGAACTCGAAAACGCGGTCGAG
>SKVA01000136.1 GCA_007129695.1 Spirochaetaceae bacterium
GACGTGGAGTACAACAACGTCTCGTTCTTCAACCGCTACTTCCGGCGGATCATGCGCTGCTCCCCGCGCGACTACCGCCGTCAGGTCACCGAGTAGCGGCAAGATAGTATCGGTCCCGAACACCCGCTCGGGGCGACCAGCGGAAACCCTCGGCATACTCAGGATCAGGAGGCCAGCATGAGTGGCAATCTGGAAACGTTCCTCCGCGACTCGACGATGGCACGGCGCGTTCGGGCCGACGCGAGGGTGGTGGTACGGCGGTTCGACGCGAGCCCGCGCGCGGTGGCGGCGGCGATCGACTCGGGCAGGGTGGAGATCGACGCGAAGCCGGTCTGCGAGCTCATCGTGGGCGGCGAGCTCGTCGCGCGGGGAGAAATCATCACGGAAGACGGTGCGAACGCGTTCCGCGTCACGGAGGTAGTCGAATGAAACTCGGGCAGATCAAGGATGTACGTGTGCCGATCGAGGTGGTACTCGGCGGCGCGACGGTTTCGGTCGAGCAGCTCCAGACGATGGGCGAGGGCACGATCATCGAACTCACCGCGCTCGCGGGCGAACCGGTCGAGGTCCGCGCGGGAGGAGAGCTCGTCGCGCACGGCGAGGTGGTCGTAATCGACGAGAACTTTGGCGTTCGCGTGACCGGACTCGCCGGGCACCGGGAGGCGTAGCATGGACGACACTGTCCAGGAGATCCGCGCATCGCAGATCCTCGCGGCCGGGGGCGACCCGAACGCGATCCGCACGGTGAAACGCTACGACTTCAGACGACCCGACAAGTTCTCGCTCGAACAGATCCGAACGTTCCAGATGATTCACGAAGTGATCGCGCGCGGGCTCTCTGCGACGGTGTCGACGCGCGTCGGACGGCCCGCTGAGGTCGGGGTTCACGTGGTCGACCAGCTGACCTACGCCGAGTTCATCGCGTCGGTCCCGCAAGAGAGCCTCTTCGCTATCGTCGCGCTCCCGCCGCTTCGCGGGTCGATCACGGTTCAGGTCGACGGCTCGCTCGCGCGGCTCCTGGCGGCGGCCGCGTGCGGACAGAGCGCCACGTCGCTCTCGCTGCCCGCGCGGACGTTCACGGAGGTCGACGCGCTCGTCCTCGAGTCGGTGATCGAAGAGTTCCTGCCCTCGTTCTGCGACGGGTGGCGAAGCCTGGTGGAGCTCAGCCCGACGATCGGCGCGGTGGAGACCGCCGCTCGCAACGCGATGATCGTGCCACCGACCGAGATGACTATCCTGGCGTCGCTTCGGGTGACGGTCGGCACCGAAGAGGCGTTCATCAACGTCGCGTTTCCGTACCTCACGATCGAGCCGCTCGTCCATCTCCTGAGCGCGCAGCGCTGGTACTCGAAGGTCAGGCGACCGGGCGCGTCGACCGCGCTCGGATCGCGCGCCGCCGACATCCCGGTGATCAGCGAGCTCAGCGTCCCGGTCGACGCGATTTCGCTCGCCTCGCTGCCGGGAATTCTGGCGGGTGAGACGATTCCGCTCCCGGCGCTCGACCGCGGCAGCGCGGAGCTTCGCGTGGGGTCGGTGGTGGTCGCACGGCTAGGGCTGGACGCCGGACTGCTCGACGACGAGTCGCTCGCGCTCAACGTGGAGGATGGGCGCGGACGGTTTGGCACTGCGGGGACCGCGGGAGCGGGCGACCGCGCCGGCGCAGCCGACGAGCGCGAAGGCACCGCAGCCGCGGTGATCGCTCGGATCGATCCCGCGCTGCACGAGCTGCGGAGCGAGGTGCGCAGCCTCCGGATCGCGGTCGAAGAGATCGGTCAGAACCGCGGAACGCTCGCCGTGGACGAGCTCGACGCGGGCGCCGCCGACGCGCGAACCCCCTACATCGAAAGCCCTCGTGACATCGCGCTCCTGCTCTGCGCCGAGGCGCCCGCGACCGTCGCGTTCCTGATCGCACCGCTCGATCCGCAGACCGCCGCGCAGATTCTTTCGGCGCTCGATCCCGAGCTTCGCGACCAGACGGTGCGCTCGCTGTCGACGCTCGAGTCCGCCGACCTGTCGCTCCACGCGCGCGTACTCACCTTTCTGCGACGCCGAATCCAGACCCGGCGCGACTCAGCGGTCGCCGGTGGCCCCGAAACGGTCGCGCAGATCCTGAACCACGTGCCACGCAGCGTGGAGAAGGCGGTCATGGAGCGCTTCGAGGCAGAGGACCAGCCGCTGTTCGAGTCGATCGCGCGGCTGATGTTCGTCTTCGAGGACTTCGTGCTCGTCGACCCGGTGGCGATCCGCAAGGTCGCCGATCGGGTGGAAGTCGACGAGCTAGCGCTCGCGCTCAAGGGCGTACCGAGGGAAGTTGCCGCGCACATCCTGGGTGCGCTCGACGAGGAGCGAGTCGGGGCGATCGAGCAGGCCGAAGCGTCGCTCGGCCGCGTGCGCCGCAGCGACGTCGAGTCGGCGCAGCACGACCTCATCGAGGAACTGCGCCGCCTCGAAGAACGCGGCGAAGTGGTCATAGCCGGCGCCGACGAGGTGGTGGAGTAGCGGCCTGGCCGGTAAGGGTGCAGTCGACTCCCAACGTAAGAATTACTTGACATTGCGCGGCGTCGGCGCCATGAGGTTGCGTTCCGCGTCGCCCGCGCGTTCGGAGCGCCGCTCGAGGCGGTCTTTCACTACACGGAGTAGCGGGGGGAATAAGCAACTACGCGCAGCGAGGAGCCGGTTGGTGTCCGGTTGTCAATTGGTCGGGGGCTCCCGCAGGAATGCGTCCATCGTGATGCCTCGGATACGATCGGTCTCGTACGAGCTGTCGCTCACCACGGTGAGTCGTCCGTTCGGCACGCTGCGCGGGAACCAGGCGAACTCGAGCGGGGAGGTCTTGCCCGCTTTGACCTCAATGTAAGAGTCCGCGTCCACGACGAAGTCGAGCTCGTGCTCCTTCGATGACCAGTGCGGCAACAGTTCGGGAAGGTCGTCTCCCCGGATCGCCGCGCGTCTGAACAGCTCCTGTGCGACTACCCACTCGAGCAGCTCCCCCTGCCTCTGCCTGGGCATTGATCGAACGTCCGCCGGCGTTCGCGGGTGAAGCGGGTGCCATGCGCTCGCCACGAGCGTGTTGGTGAAGTGGAACTTCGCCGGGCGTCGACGATTGGGACGCGATGCGCTCGCGTCCCACGGATGGCTGAGACCGACAGCCAGGAGATCCGCGAGGGTATCGATGTACTCCGCGGCCATCGTGTTATTCGCGAGTCCGGCCTCTCGAGCGAGCTTGGCCTGCCCCACCGGAGATCCAGCGAATCGGAACAGGCATTCCAGCACGCCCAGGAGTGAGGCCCGGGAGCGTCCAGCGCGGGCGAAGCTCCCGTAGACCCAGTCACGAACGAGCTCGTTGACAAAGTCGGGTATTCTCCCGCTGACGAGCAGCTCGGCGCACGCAATTGGGGACCCTCCTGAGAGGAGGTACGCGGGCACCAGATCGTCGGGCTCCAGTCGCCCGTCCGCCTTCTCCACGAAGTCCGCGAACGAGACGGGACAGAAGACGTACGACGAACGCGTGAGTCGACCCTTTCTACCCGGCAGTCGCTCGGAACCATGGCGGAGATCTCCCGCATGCGAACCGGTGGTTACGACGAGCACGTCACGGAGTTCGTTCCGGTCGATGAGAAGCTTCAGGACGGACTCCCAGCCCCTGACCGCGGTGATCTCATCGATGAACAGGCGCCTGACCGGCGCATCTGCCCGATAGAGCGGGATCAGGGTACGTATCTGTTCGCGCAGATCATCCTGATCGCGGATCTCGTCGCCGTCGAGGTAGAACGCTGTCCCGCCACCGTAGGAGCGGATGGTCTGCTCGATCATCATCTGAAGCCAGGTGCTCTTCCCGTACTGACGAGCACCTCTGATCAGAATCACGCCGGGCTCCGCGGGCAATGCGCGCAGGCCA
>SKVA01000210.1 GCA_007129695.1 Spirochaetaceae bacterium
CGTCATCGCATCGAGCGCTTCGCTCGCACGTCCCCCTTCGATCATCGCGTCGAGCGCGACCCGGTCGATGTACTTCACCGTGAGCGGCCGCTCGAGCGATATCCGGGTTGTACCGTCGTCCCAGACTGCCGCGGCCGGGTCAAGATCGATCGGCTCGCCGTACCGTGCAACCAGCGCGGTAAAAACCGAATAGTGATCGAGTCGGCGCCGGTTGAGCAGCAGCGATATCACGAAGAGTCGATCGTCACGAAACTGGAAGATCGCCCGTTCGACGAACGCGATGCCGGCGGTTTCGATGATCGGCAGCCGCGTCGACGGCAGGAACGACACGTCCGCGTCGCCGCGATACGCGAACTGCGCGTCGTCGCGCAGCAGCGTCTTGACCGTGTCGATGTCCATCCCGAGCTCGACCGATGAGAAACCCCTCTGGAGCCCGTCGGTCTGCGCGGGTAGCGCGATAGCCATGAGAAGCACAACGATCGTCGCGGGCAGGAAGCGCCTGTTCATGTCTCCTAGTATCGACACGAATCGGCCCGACGTGCACTCTCGTCTGATCGAGACCGGTGCGATATACTCGCAGCGTGGGTATTCATCGGGAGTCCAGGGGTCAGCGGCTCGCGTCCGCAGTGACGTTGATGGCGCTGGTCGGCGCGGCTGCGCTGGCGGGAATGCTCGGATCGTGCGCGATCATCGCCGGTTCGACCTTTCAATCGGTGGTCGATGCCGATGGACCGGGTCGACTCTCGCCTGAAGGCGACGCCGTGCGGGCCGTGGACTCCGGCGAACCGCGCCTTCGCGTGATCACCCGACCCGACGACGCACGCGTGACCATAGATTACCGGTACGTGGGCCGAACGCCGCTGGACATCGACGACATCGGGCCCGGTCGATACTGGTTGTCCGTGGAGAAGGAAGGCTTCTTTCGGATCGAGCGGCGTATCACGATCGAAGAGCGCAGGTCGCTGGTCATCGAGCTCGAGCTCGAGCAGATCACCGGTTTTCTGCAGGTGGATACCGATCCCGCGGCGACCGTCACGATCGGGTCGAGGAGGCTCGACGACGGGTTCGCCGAGCTTCCGATCGGGATCTACACGGTGAGAGTCGAGCGTTTCGGGTACCAGCCGCAGACCCACCGGGTGGTCGTCGATACCGACCGTCTCACGAGCCTGTCGATTGACCTGGAACCTGCGCCCTTCGCCATAGATGGATTCGCGACGTCGCGCCGCGCATTCAGCCCCGACAATCCAGGGCTCACCGGAACGGTGATCGTTCGCTTTCGCGTCACCGCACCAGGAGACGGAACGCTCGTCATCCGGTCCCAGTCGGGCGAGCTCCTTCGGTCGATCGCGGTTGGCCCTTTCACCGAGTGGGACCAATCCGTGCTCTGGGACGGAACCGACAGCGTCGGACGCCGCGTATCCGATGGAGAGTACCTGGTGGTGCTTGACGCGATCGGCGAGTCGGGTGAGAGCGAAGTCAGACGAACGGCGGTCAGAGTCGACCGGTCGCTGATCGTCCGCTACCGGTCGATCTGGGGCGGCTACGCCGGGCTGCTGTACGCGCCGACGCTCGACCCGCTCCCGCGCGGACAGGTGCAGCTCTCCGCGCAGATCGCGGGTGCCGCGCTCCCGACCGCCGACGGCTGGGTCGGTCGGTTCCCGGCGCGGATCGGCGTACGGATCGGCGTTGTCCCCGCGGTCGAACTGGTCGTGCACGGGGGAGCAATTCTCCACGTCGCGCCCGGTTACGAACGCTGGAGCGCCGGGGCCGCTGCGACCTGGGCTCCGCTTCAGACGCGGGGATCGGCGGCGAGCGTCGCAGCCGGTCTGGTCGCTGGTGCGCTCTACCAGAGCCCGATCGGCGGCAGGTACGCGGGCCCCGACAGCCAGGCGAGCCACCCCGGGTTCTTCGCGGGCGTCCCGGTTTCGCTGCGACTCGCTTCGGTCACCGCGATGATCGTCCCGGAGGTGCGGCTGTCCCCGGCCCCTGTCTGGTACGGTCGATCGGAGCGACCCGATGAAGCGTGGGTCGGCTTCGGGTATCTGAGGTACGGCATCGCGGTGGATATCGGCGCCGTTACCGCGGGCGTCAGCGGCGCGCTTCGCACGGCCTCGTTCAGCGGACCGTTCGGCATCGAGGCGCCCTACCTAGCAGGCGCCGAGGCGCACGTGGTTCTACCTGGACTTCCTGTTGTGGTCAGCCTGATCGCCGCGGCAGAGATCGAGTCGAGCCGGAACTTCTACGCGATGGGCGGATTCGGGGTCGGGCTCCTGTTCTGATGGTGACCCGTCCTACAGGTTCAGGTAGATGAGAACGAGCGCGACAAACGCGACGACGATCATCGTCAGTGCCAGCGGCCAGACCCAGCGAGGGGTTGCGGGCTTCGTCGCGCCGGTCGGTCGCGCGCGGTACTCCACGCGCTCGAATCCGGTTTGCCGCGTCGCGCTGTCTCCGGCGTACCCGCATGTCGGGCAACCGCGGACAAAACTGTCCGCCTCTCCGACGTACGAACAGACCGGGCATCGGACGGACTCGAAGAACCGACCGCAGTGGGGACAGACCTTGGCGTGCGGACGAACCTCGCTGCGGCAGTTCTCGCAGAAGAAACGGCTGCGCTTCATCTGACGAAGAGGCTCTCCATCGCGATACGTGCGAGCACGAACTCCTCCCAGATGCCGGCAGAGCTGTTTGCGGTTGCTACCTCGACAACCGCGTCGACCAGTCTTCCATTCGTAGCGATGCCAAGAACATCGCGCCAGATCTGTGCCTCAAGGAAGAACTCGCTGACCGCAAGGTTTCCGGCTACGATCGGTTCCGGTAGCGTCGGCACCCAGAGGAAGACGAAGCCCGGCGAGTGCGTCGCCGGCAGCTCAAGCGTCGCGATCGGGACAGTCCCGTCGCGTTCGTAGAGGTAGAGAAAAAGCGACGTACGCGAGCCGATCGAGCTGTACGCAGAGATCGCCAGATAGAAGTCGGTGTCCGTCGCAACGCCCTTCACCCACTGGAGATCGGTACCCCCCCTGCCCCACAGCAGGGTCTGATCTACGGTCGACTGCTCGCGGCCGTCGCCAAAGTCGGCAAAGGTTCCGATCGGAGGGCGACCCCTTCCGCGGGCAATCTGAGCGTCGCGTGCGACCCAGTCCAGGTACTGGTTGTCGATACGCGGGAGCGCGAGCACGTCGGCGAAGCCCGACGGAAGGAGCGCGGGATCGGGCGAGAGATGGCGCGCCTCGATCGGAATGTACGCGCGTCCGGCCTGCCGGCTCGTGAGCGCGCGAACCCGATCGGCGGTCAGGGAGAAGGTAGACAGCGAAAAACTCCCGCGCTCGAAGGAGAAGCCGCGCAGCGCGGAGTTGGCGACGACCGGCAGAAGCCCATCCACGGGTACCTGCCGGTAGCGCGCGTCCGGCGTGATATCGGCGGCTGCCGCGTCAAGGACGTAGAGCGTCCCGGTGGTACGGTTGACCAGGTACGTCTCGAACGCGGCCAGGTCGGGAGCGATAGCGAGCGCGAGCGCGAGTCCCGCCCCAAGCAGAATCGATCGCGCAATTGGGTTCGGCGTCATACTTCTGGTATCGGCGATAGCGCTACCCTCCTTCACTTCCTGCGGACGACGAGGATGGTCAGGTCGTCGGACTGAACCTCTTCGAACAGGTTCGTGTAGTAGACGTACTCGCTCCTGAGATCCTTCGCGTCGGGACGTCGATCGTCGGGTACCGGATGCGCGAAGTAGCGCCGGTACTCGCTGAAGTGGTCGCGCAGGAACTCATCGATCTTGCGGTCGACCCGGACCGGTTGTTCCGAGCGGTTTTTCGGATCCGGCGTGAGCCGGAAGATCTTCTCTGCAGCCATGATCGCGAGGACGGTGTTCTCCGCGGTAGGATCGAGCC
>SKVA01000452.1 GCA_007129695.1 Spirochaetaceae bacterium
GGGATAAGCAGTGAGTAGTGGCGCGCGAGCGTGTAGCCGACGTGCCCGCCGCGCTCGTTGATTTCGGGCAGCGGACTCCACTCTCCGGCCGTTGCTGCGGTCAGGCCGGCACTGAGAAGGAGCGAGAGGAGAAGCGTAGCTCTGCGACTCAGCGCAGCGCATGCGCGGCTATTCATGGTGTGCCTCCGCGACGGGGTAGTAGCGAAGCGCGTCGATCGCCACTTCGGCCGCACGGTCCGCGGCGAACACGAGCTCGATCGCGACGATCGGCTCGTCGGGGTCGACCGGAATGACGACCGTTTGCGGGATGTGGTGGCGCAGGTTGCGGAACAGGAGCGTGACCGGCGGCGCCGGACGGATCGACGCGTACTGGGTGAGGTCGTAGCGATCGGTCCGCGTCGAGGCGTAGTGCACGATCATCTCGAACGAAAGCGGTCCATTGGTATCGCCCGCGTCGGAGTCCGGTGCGGCCTTCAGCGATAGCGCGGTGATGTCGACGGCGATTCGCTCGGCGTTGATCGCGTGCCGTTCATCCAGAGCTTCAAAGCGGATGGCAGGGGCGGTCGCGGCGTCGGACTCGGTTGAGTCGTCCTCAGAATCGGCGGCATCCCATCTACCCGAGAACGCCCAGCGATCGGATGTGACCTCTCCGGCCGTCGAGAACGGCATCTGCCGCTCGCGTTCGCCCGAGAACCCCTCCACACCGATGCGCCATCCTTCGAGCCGCGCGGTCTCCAGAAACGGATCGTCGTCGAAGTCGGCGATGATCGTCGCCGCATTGTCGGAGAAGTGCGTGATGTAGCGCGTCGCGGGCAGCCAAGCGCGACCGCGCTGCGGGTCGGCCAGGAACTCGCGGTAGCCCGGCTGTCGGTCGAACGCGGCCAGGAGCGTCGCGGTGATCGTGACGAGCGCAACGGCCTGCTGATCGGACTCGGTGAGGAGGTTCGCGCGCAGCGCCGTCCATGGGTCCTGGCCCCGCGCCCAGAAGGTGTTGAACTGCGCGTGGTTCGCTCCGTAGATCCAGATCCCCGCGCGGATCACGTCGCGCGGAGGCACCTCAATCGGTTCGCGCTGGACGAAGCGGAGACCGAAGTGTTCGGTCACGTCGCCGTCGTGCGATCCGTGGAGCACCAGGAAGTCGACGTCACGCGGAACCGTGAGGCGGCGCCCGGCCGGACGGTACTGTCCTTCAATCGGCGCGATCGAGACCACCGCCCGGATCGGCAGCCCGAACGAGAAGGGCACCGTGACGTCGTCGGGATACGCGCTGAAGCGGTTGAAGACCGCCGCGTGAACGGCCGCCTCTCCGCCGCGCGAATGCCCGGCGACCGCGACTCGTTCGGTATCGACGCGACCGAAGAGCGGGTTCGCCGGGTCGTCGTTCCATTCCAGGATCATCCGCGCGTGCTCCAGGAGCACGACTGCGCGCGCGTCGTTCTCATCCGACAGACCGTTCAGGAAGTTCTGGTCGATCGACGCGAAGATCATCCCGTGCGACGCAAGGTGCCGGCCCAGGTAGTCGTACCCGACTTCAGAGAACCAGAAGGGTGGGTGGTTGCCGTGGACCATCACGACGACCGGATAGACGCCGGGCTCGGCCGGGTAGTGCAGACGCCCGTTGAGCGGGACCGAGTCGGCTCCGTACCCCCAGTAGCGTTCTTCGAACTTATCGACAAACGACGACACGTCTACGGTTCGGGTCCGTACGGTAACCGCATCAGGAGCGTACTCGGCCCGTCTGGGGTTACTGCCGCCCGAATAGAGGAACATCGCCGGGGTGTACGACCCGGGCAGGCCGGGGTTCGGGAGATCGATCGCCTGCCGGACGAGGCGGGCGTCAACCGTCCCGTCGTCCGGCGGAGCGACGAGCGACCGCGGTGGTACGGTCGCGCACGCGCCGATCAGGAGCGCGACGGAGACCGCGGGCAGGACGAGTTTGAGGCGCCACGAGCGTTTCATTGCCGGCCAGTATAGTCCCGCCCGTCGCACAGGTCCAGCAAAATCAGAGCGCTGATGGCCCCGACTCGCCCGCCTCCGGTGTACAGCCGACGCACCTTCGGGTAGGGTTCTCACATGAGCAGTGCAGCTGCGCGCGCGTGCTTCGCGACATCACCGCGAAGCTTTCGGACAAGGACGCGCGCCGGGTCGAGGTACCCACGGGTTAGGCCCATGCGACTGCGAATGGCCACGGCTGCTTCTGTTCTGCTGCTCCTGATCGGCGTCCTCTCGGTGACCGGCTGCGTCACCGCGGGTTCGGCGGGAGTGCGCGGCGTTCTGGAATCGGAGATCGAGACGTTTGCGCCGCACCACGTGCCGGACGCGCTCATCGACACGCTCGCCTCGCGACGCGTCGTGCTGCTCGGAGAGACGCACTACGTGCAGGAGCATCAGGAGTTCGTGCTCGAGCTGCTCTCGCGACTGCACCCGAGCGGGTTGCGGTGGTTCACGCAGGAGATGCCGCACGCGTACAGCTGGATCGTCGAGGACTACGTGCTGGGGCTGCGCGACACCTACCCCGAGTCTGTGCGGCGGATGGACGAGTACTGGATCGAGGGACTACGTGCTTTCAACGAACGGCAGTCCGAGACCGAGCGGGTCCGGATGCGCTACAACGACATGAATCACGCGCACGATGCGCTCCTGCTCAGTCTGTCGTGGATGGCGCGCGGAACGCCGGCTGGTGAACGGATCGAACCGCTGGTGGCCGGCGTGCTCGCGACGCGTCCCGGCACCGACGAGTACGCAGCGGCCGTCACGCAGCTCGACGCGCGTCTGGTCACCGAGCGCGATGCGATCGTCGCGACCCTTGGTTCGACCTGGTACGGTAGAATCGTGGAGGCGGTGGAGATCGAGCTTCGGAGCCTCCCGATTCGGGCGCAGCACGACGTGCACGCGCGCGAGCGCATCATGATCGATCTCACAATGCGGACGGTAGCCGACGCGACCGACTCGATCGTCGCGGTCAACGTTGGCATGTATCACGCGCAGAAGCGGCGGTACATGGGCACGCGACAGGAGTGGCTCGGCGAATACCTGGCCGCGAACGCCGACCGGTTCGGCGGCGCCGACCGGCTCTACTCGATCGCGTTCTGGGGGTTCGCAGGCGAGCGGATCCGGTCGTTCATGGACCGCGATCCACAGCCGGTACCCGCCGCGATCGAGCGACCGCCGTCTAACCTGAGCCGCCAGATCGCGGAAGTCGTGGCGCGCCGCGACGGATCCGAGCGCCCTGAGTCGGCGGCGTTCCTCGACCTCTCGCACCCGGTCTTCGCGCGACGGATGCCGATCGCGTTCGGCCACTCGCCGCTCCGCGCCGTCCCCGCGCGTCAGTTCGACGCGTACGTGATCTTCCCGGAGATCACGATTCTCGAATCGATCCGCCGGGAGTGGTGAGCACCGCGGCGTGCGCTCAGCCGAGCGGGAGTACGCGGACGATTCGCAGGAACACGGTGTTCTCGGCGGTCGCCCGGGGATTGACGCGCTGGAACTCGGCCAGGAACTGACGCTGCAGCGCAGGGTCCGAGATGTACTCGCACACAACACGGCTACCGAGATTGCGTTCGAGGCGGTCGGTCGCGTCCGGGTTGTGCTGATATACCGTGAGGATCGAATAGCCGCCCCGCCGCATGTTCACGATCGTCTGCGGGCCGTCGCCGCCGAAGCTCTGCGCGAGGATTCCTTGGTTGCGATCGACGACACCGGGGACGAGCACGGCGGCGTTCGGTGTGCCGTTCGCGTTCGTGGTCGTCCACACGAATGCCGCTCGGCGCGATCCGATCATGTCGAAGAGCGCCGCTCCGGTGAGCGAGCTGTCTCCGTAGTAGTTCTGGGTCGATGCCGCAGAGATCGCGTCAACACCAGTCTGAGCGAACAGCGGTCCGGTCGCGA
>SKVA01000350.1 GCA_007129695.1 Spirochaetaceae bacterium
CTGAGCGGTCTCCGGGCGGAGGTACACGGTGCTCGCCGACTCGGCCACCGGTCCCAGGTGCGTCTTGAACATCAGGTTGAACTTCCGCGGGGCGGAAAGCGGGTTGCCGGCGGGGCTGATCATCTTCTCGCGCTGTTCGTCGGTGAGGTGATCGAAGCGGAATCGCTCGTTCGTCACGGTGTCTTCGACCAGAAGGTCGTCGAAGTTCTCGACGTGGCCGCTCGCCTCCCAGACGCGGGGGTGCATCATGATCGCCGCGTCGAGGCCGACGATTTCGTCGTGGAGCTGCGTCATCTCGCGCCACCAGAAGCGCTCGACGCGGTTCTTGAGCTCGACGCCGAGCGGACCGTAGTCCCACGCCGACGACAATCCGCCGTAGATGTCGGACGACGGGAAGATGAACCCGCGCCGCTTGCACAGCGATACGATGCTTTCCATGACCTTAGGGTCGACTCGTGGTTCTGACATAACTTCTCCTGATAGAGGTCTACGCGTTCTCTGCGGCGTGTGCGCGCAGCCGATCGAGCGCAAGCTCGACGCGCGCACGGGTTTCGACAGTTCCGACAAGCCGGATCGAACCGAACAGCGGCGGGGAGACCTTGCTGCCGGTAACCGCGATCCGTAGCGGCATGAGGAGGTTGCCGAGCTTCGTCTGTAGCCGCTCCGCGGTTTCGCGGAAGAGCGATTCGTTCTCTTCGTCGGTCCGTTCGGCGATCCCGTCGAGCAGCGGCACGATCTTCTCAACGAGCGCAACGGTCTCGCCGGCCGACAGCTTCTTCGGCACCATTTCGGTGATGTCGAACGCGGCGGGGCGGCTGAACGCGAAGCCGAGCGTCTCGCCGATCTGGTCGAGCGTCTTCAACCGCTCGCGGACGAGCGGGACCGCCGCGCGAAGAGTCGCTGCGGCCGCGTGATCGTCGACATTCGCCGCGACCCCTGACGATCGAAGGTACGGCATCAGCGCATCGACAAGGCGATCGTCCGACGCTTCACGGATGTAGTGCCCATTGAGCCAGTCGAGCTTCTGATAGTCGAACACAGCCGGCGACTTGTTGATCCTCTCCGCCGCGAACAGCGCTTCAAGCTCCGTGAGCGTGAACAGCTCGCGCTCGCCGTCGTAGCTCCAGCCCACCCGCGCGAGGTAGTTGATGATCGCCTCCGGCAGGTACCCGCGCTCGCGAAACTCGAGCACGCGCGTCGCGCCGTGGCGCTTGCTGAGCTTCTGCCCGTCGTCACCGACGACCATCGGCAGATGGCAGTAGCGTGGAGGCGTCCAGCCGAATCGATCGTAGAGCTGCAGATGCAGCGGGGCCGAGGGTATCCACTCCTGCGCTCGCAGGATGTGCGTGATCTCCATGAGGTGGTCGTCGACGACGTTCGCAAGATGGTAGGTCGGCATACCGTCGGACTTGACCAGGATCGGATCGGCGGGTAGATCCTGGTTCTCCCAGCTCATCGAACCGAGCACGATGTCGGTCAGTGTCGTCGTGCCGTCGAGCGGCGACTTGAAGCGGATCACCGGTTCGATCCCGCGATCGCGGTACGGTGCGATCTGTGCTTCGCTCATGTCGCGGAACCTGCGATCGTAGCCGCCCTTGCCGTCGGAAGCCTCCCGCTGCGCGGCGAGTTCTTCCTGCGTGTCGTACGCGTAGTACGCGTGACCGGCGTCGACGAGTTGCTGCGCGTAGCGGGTGTAGTGCTCCGCTCGCTCGGACTGGATGTACGGACCGAACTCTCCTCCGCAGTCGGGGCCTTCATCCCACCTGAATCCGAGCCAGTCGAAGGTGTCGTAGATATCCTGCAGCGCGTCGGCGGAGTAGCGGTCGCGGTCGGTGTCCTCTATTCGCAGTATGAACACACCGGCGTGCGCGCGCGCGAACAGGTAGTTGAAGAGTGCCGTCCGGACGCTCCCGATGTGCTGGAGTCCGGTCGGAGATGGGGCATAGCGAACGCGTACGGTCATCGAAATGAGTATACGACAGCTCGGACTACCGGTTCAAGGACGGCGATCCGAGCGACGTCACCACCCTTCCCGGCCGGGGGCGACCACCGAGCACGCCACGCTCGTCCGGTCTCCGTCCAGGAGATCCGCAACCGCAGCGCGCCAGGTGTTGTAGTGCGCGGTCTCCTTGTGCGCTCGGGTCGCATCGTCGTCGACATACGCCTCGTAGAGGTAGTAGGTGCCGGGATCATCTGCATCCTTGAGCACGTCGAAGCGCAGCACGCCGGGTTCGCGAACCGAACCGCGGTGATTATCGACGGTCGCCGCCTCAAAGGCGGCCTCGCTGCCGCGCTTGACGCGAACGGTGACGATTCTGACGATCATGATGCCTCCAGAGACCGAACGCACCGGAACCCCAGGTTCCCGGTCGAACTGTCTGGTGTATTCGACGTGCGCGCGGCGACGCGGTAGCGGTTGCAGTACGAGTGGTGGCAGAGATAACTCCCGCCGCGCATGACCCTCGCGCTCCCGTCGGCCGGTCCGGCGGGATTCACCCTTCGGCCGCTCACGTGGAAGTCGGGGCTCCACCAGTCGGAGCACCACTCCCACACGTTGCCGGCGACACAGTAGAGACCGTACCCGTTCGGTCGGTACGAGTCTACCGGCGCGGTGCCGGCGAACCCGTCCTCCCTGGTGTTGATCGTCGGAAAGGTACCCTGCCAGATGTTGCAGCGGTGTTCTGCGCCCGGCGTCAGATCGTCTCCCCACGCGTACCTCGCCTGAACGAGCCCGCCGCGCGCGGCGTACTCCCACTCGGCTTCGGTCGGCAGCCGCATGCCCGCCCAGTCGGCGTACGCGACCGCGTCGGCCCAGCTGACGTGCACGACCGGATGATCTGCGCGCCCGTCGACGTCGGACCCGGGCCCTTCGGGGCGGGCCCAGTACGCGCCGTTGACGCCGTACCACCACTGCAGGCCGGGGACGCGCCGGGCGACGCGACGGTGCAGCAGCTTCTTCGGCACAAAGAGATGAAAGACGAACGACCAGCCGTAGCGCTCGGCCTCGGTCTGATAGCCGGTCGCGTCGACGAAGGTCGCGAACTGGTTGATCGTCACCGCGTAACGGTCGATCTCAAACGGTGAGACCGTGACCTCGCGGATCGGGCCCTCTCCATCGTCGGGGAATCCCTCCCGCTCTTCGGTCCCCATCAGAAACGCCCCGCCGGGCAGCGCGACCGTGTCGTGGCGCGACGCGCGGGTGGTATGGCAGGGCAGGATTCCGGGGTCACCGCGCTCTGCGGGCTTGTGCTCGCGCGCGTGTCTCCCGGGCGTACAGCATCCGTCACGATCGCTCATGATGAGTGGAATGGTAGCGATTTGCGCCCACCGTGTCACGGCGCCGATGCGGCGCGGGCACGGTGGTTGACGAGTCGGCGGCGTAGGGATAGCGTGCCGCATGGCGGCCAACAGCGACCGGATCACCGGAGGCGAGCGACTGAAGACGATCGTGACCGCATCGTGGATCGGCATCGCCGGCAACGGCGTGCTCGCGGTCGTGAAACTGATAGCCGGCTTTGTGTCGGGCAGCGCCGCGGTCCTGAGCGACGGCATCGATTCCGCGCTCGACATCCTCACATCGATGATCTCGCTGATCGCAGCGCGCATCACGTCGATCCCCCCCGACGTACACCACCCGTACGGCCACAGCCGCGCGGAGACGATCGCGACCAAATCGTTGTCATTCGTGATCTTCTTCGCGGGCGCCCAACTCGCGATTTCGTCGGTCGGAGGGATCGTGGCGGGTGACGCGTCGCAGCTGCCGACGCGGCTCGCGATATACGTGACGCTCGCGAGTATCGCCGGGAAGGCCGCGCTCGCGTGGTACAAGTTCGCCGTCGGGGGCCGCACCCGTAGCCCGATGCTCGTCGCGAACGCGAAGAACATGC
>SKVA01000205.1 GCA_007129695.1 Spirochaetaceae bacterium
CGGAGTATTTCGCCCCCGATTTAAAATCGCTAAATTGAGAAGCCTGTGAGTACCCGCAGAATGTACCTGATTGGTATGAAACACACCGGAAAGAGCTCGATCGCGCCCGCGCTGGCAGCGCGCTACGGGCGGCCGCATCTCGACACCGACGCGATCGTCCAGGAGCTCGATCGTGCGACCGAAGGATCGCTGCGAACCGTACGCGACATCTACCGCGACGACGGATCCGAGCGGTTTCGCCAGCTCGAGCGCGCCGCGTGCCGACTGACCGCGGAGCGGACCGACAGTCCGGTGGTTGCGACCGGAGGAGGCATCTGTGACAACCCTGAGGCGCTCGACGCAATCGCCAACGGATTGCTCGTGCATCTCGTGGACACGTACGAGACCCTCGTCGAACGCGTCCTGTGGCGTGGCATCCCCGCGTTTCTTGACACGCACGACGAGCGCATCGCTCGCGAGCGGTTTCGCATGCTGTACGAGCGCCGACTGGCGCAGTACGAACGGATAGCGCATATCACCGTCCGGCTGGACGGACTTTCGGTCAGCGCCGCGATTGAAGCGGTCGCGGCGGCCGTCGAGGAGCACAATCGTGGCAGGTAGCAGTTTCGGACATCTGTTCCGTATGACCACATTCGGCGAGTCTCACGGGGGAGCGGTTGGCGTCGTTGTCGACGGCTGCACGCCGTCACTCGATCTGTGCGAAGCCGACATCCAGGTCCAGCTCGATCGACGCAAGCCCGGTCAGAGTTTCATCACGACCCCCCGCAGCGAGCCGGACACGGTCACTATCCTGTCGGGAGTCTTCGACGGGAAGACGACCGGAACGCCGATCCTGATGATCCTCTACAACCGCGACGCCGACCCATCGGCGTACGACTCGATCAAGTCGATGTTCCGTCCTGGTCACGCCGATTTCACCTACCTGAAGAAGTACGGGATCAGAGACTACCGCGGAAGCGGACGCGCGAGCGGCAGAGAGACCGCCGGTCGCGTGGCGGCGGGCGCAGTCGCCAGGAAGCTCCTTGAACGCCGTGGGGTAACGGTTCTGGCGTACACGCTCAGTGCAGGCGGCATCGCGTGCGAATCGTACCAGCCCGACCAGATCGAGGCGAACGCTATGCGGGCGTGCGATCCGAAGGCTGCCGAACGGATGCTCGCGCGGGCCCAACAGGTCAAGGAGCAGGAGGATTCGCTCGGCGGAGTCATCGAATGTCGAATCAGTGGCGTGGAACCGGGGCTCGGCGAGCCGGTGTTCGACAAGCTGGACGCTGAACTCGCGCGCGCCGTGATGTCGATCGGTGCGACGAAGGGAATCGAGTTCGGCGCAGGATTCGCCGCGGCCGGGATGACCGGTAGCGAGCACAACGATCAGATGGGTCCCGACGGGTTTCTGTCGAACAACGCGGGTGGGATAATCGGTGGCATCTCAACGGGAAACGAAATCATCTTCCGAGTCGCCGTCAAGCCGGTGAGTTCGATATCACGGGCGCAACGGACGGTGGACGTAGACGGGAACGAGCGAGAGATCCGAACCGAGGGCAGGCACGACGCGTGCATCTGCCCCCGAATCGTTCCAGTCGTGGAATCGATGGCGTGTCTGGTGCTTGAAGACCACTACAAGCGCCAGCGCGCGCTCTTCGCGTGATTACTCTTCGGGCGAAAAGTCTTCCTTGAGAGCCCCGCACATCGGACAGACCCAATCCTCCGGTAGGTCCGCGAAACTGGTGCCCGGCTGCACGCCGTTATCGGGGTCGCCGTCGGCCGGGTCGTAGATGTAGCCGCACACGTTGCATACGTACTTCTGCATGATGCCTTCCTTGCTAGATTGAATGGGCAAAAGGTAGCACTTCCCCGCCCGAAAATAAACCCGTTTCGACTACGATGCATCGCGAAGCGTCCGACACGCGTCCAGAAACCAGGCCTCGGTCAGATCAGGGTGGATGCCAAGCCGGGTCAGCGAAAAGTCGTAGCGGACCGGATCGTCCGGAGCGAGCGCCCGAAACCCTTCGGTGATCTCCACGCTTACCCTCCACGAAGCCTGTCGACACCGCGTAAACCCGAGCGCCGTCGCGATCTTCAGCATGTGCGTGTCCACGGGCACAATCAAACCCGCCGGAGAGACAGAGAGCCAGCCTCCCGGATCGACGCTATCGTGGCGCACCATCCAGCGCAGGAACAGTATTAACCGCTTGCACGCTCCGCCGAGCGAGGGATCGGGAATGAGGATCGATCCGTCGAGCATCCCGTCGGCGGCATACCGCAGACGTGTCGTGAACAGAGCAAGACTCTCACGCAATGCAGCCGGGCTCTTCGGCAACCCCGGCGCCGATGAAGCGGCGAACGCAGCATCGAGCGTACCGTGCTCGCGCTGCAGCCGGCCGATTGCAAGCAGCAGGCCGGCGAGCTGCTCGGCGCCAAAGAACCGGTACGCGAACCCGTCGGCGAGCTCGCACGCGGCCCGCCGATCGAGCGATGCGACGGCCGTAGACGGGTTCGGGCCCGCGTTGCGCAGCCGGGCGAGCGCGTCCGCGACCGCCGCGTTGATCCCGGCTACACGCCCGAGGGCAAAAGCCGACGCCACCATTCCGACGACTTCGCGGTCGCGAAGGCTCGGGTAATCGACCACGAACTGCAACGGATCGGGTTCCAGGAACCCGATGCGATGGTAGCGATCGTAGACCCGATCGCACAACAGCCGCAGAGTCCCGGGTGCGGCCGATCCGCTCGACGTCAATCCTGTTGCCCGTCGATCTGGTACCCTGGCTCGCCGCCGGGTGCACTACGCAGCACGTGCGCTATCACGAGCGACAAGCCGAGCAGCACCAGGATGATCGGCCACCATCGCGACACGAATCGCACGAAGTCGACCGTCAGCAGTTCCAGCGCAAACGTCAGGAACACAGCCGACAGGAGCACCATCGCGGCACCGGGGACGGTGAACGTTACGCGAACCGCTCCGCTCTTGCGCCGTCCATAGATGAACATCGATACACCGACGATCGTCATGAACAGAGGCCAGATCCGGATCAGTTCGGCCGGAAATGCGGTCCTCGTCAGCAGCAATAACGCGCCGGCGAGTACCAGGGCCGTTCCAACGAACAGATAGTAGTCAGGACCGGTACGAAACACGCGGAAGTAGAGCAGAACCAGCCCCGCGATCAACGGAATCACCGGCCAGGTCGCCGAAAAACGGTTCAGATACCCGAAGGTCCACAGCAGAAGCAAGCCGCCTACGAGCAGGAAGAATACGCCGAGCACGAGCAGCTTGTTCGGGAACCGCGGATATCGCTCACTCATCCGGCAGATTCTATCAGTGACAGCCGCCGTTGCCAATCGCCGTACCACCGACGTATACTGCGCCCGATGAGATTTCTTGCGCTTTCTCTGATCACGATCGTGACCCTCACGGCCTGCAGCGACCCCGACGACTACTTCGTCGGCCGGTCCGACGTTCAGGCGCGCGAGCTCTACGAGCTTGTCGCCTCCGAATCGGACCCTCAGGTGCGCGCGGTCGCGATCGAGCAACTCGCCGCTCACCTGCTGATCGATGCCGGGCATGAACCGCTCATCGTGTTTCTGACCACGCTTCTCCAGCGCAACCCGGACGACCCGTTCGGGGGGCTCTACACGTTCATCGTCGCTCAGAGCTACCTTGAATCGAATGCTCACGACCTTGCGCGCCACTACTTTCAGCGGGTGGTGCGCCGATTCCCCGATATAGAAGTCAGGGGTACATCGCTGCACCGCCAGTCGATCGAACACCTTGTCAGGCTTTCGGCCGACCCCGAGGAGCGGATTGGCTACTATCGGCGACTGCTCGCCGAGTTTCCCGATACTCTTGATCGCGGGCTGATCCACTACCGGCTCGCCGAGGCGTA
>SKVA01000041.1 GCA_007129695.1 Spirochaetaceae bacterium
GCGATGGTCGTGCCGCTCGGCTACCTGGTAGTCCGCGCGCTCGAGGCCGACGCGGCGACGCTCGTCGAACTGCTGTGGCGCAGGCGAACGTGGGTACTGCTGCGGAATACGCTCGGACTCACCGGCGGCGTCGTCGCGCTGTCGACGCTGATCGCGCTGCCTCTCGCGTGGTTGACGGTACGCACCGATCTGCCGGCACGCCGGTTGGTCACGCTCCTGGCTGTCACGCCGCTCGCGATCCCCGGATACGTGATGGCGCACGCGCTCCTGGGGCTCGGCGGGACGAACGGGATGGCCGCCGCGATCGGCATCACGATGCAGCGCCCGTCGGGATTCTGGGGCGCGACGATCGCGCTCTCGCTCTACGCGTACCCGTACGTGTTTCTCAACGTCAGGGCGTCGCTCCTCACGCTGGACCCGGGTCTGGAAGAGTCGGCGCGGAGCTTGGGCTACTCGCCGGCGAACGTCTTCGCGCGGGTCGTCCTGCCGATGCTGATGCCCGGGCTGATCGCGGGCTGGTTGATCGTCGCGCTCTACGCGCTCGGCGACTTTGGCGCGGTCGCGCTGATGCGCTTTGAGGTGTTCAGCTTCGCGATCTACACGCAGTACGCCGGTGCATTCGACCGGGTCTACGCGTCGGCGCTCGCGCTCGTCCTGGTGCTGCTCGCTATCGGACCGCTCGTTCTGGAGACGAGGCTCCTGGGATCGGTGCGGTTCGCACGGACCGGCAGCGGTGTCGCGCGCCGGCAACGCGTCGCCCGGCTGGGCGCGATGAAGCCGGTCGCGATAGTCTTCGTGGCCGCTGTGATCGCAGCGTCGGTCGGGCTGCCGGCGGTCAGCCTGCTCTACTGGATGGGTCTCAGCTCGCCGTGGGGAGAGCTTCCGCGGCTGATCGCATACTTCGGGAACAGCGTCGCGGCGTCGGCACCGGCGGCGCTCTTGGCTGTCGTCGCCGCGATTCCGCTCGCGTACCTTCGCGTGCGCTACCCGGGTAAGCGGTCGATCCTGGCCGAGCGAACCGCGTATCTGGGATACGCGATCCCGCCTCTGGCGCTCGCGCTCGGTATGGTCTTCTTTTCGATCAGGGTCGTGCCGTTCCTGTACCAAACGCTTCTGCTGCTGGTAGTCGCGTACGCGATGAACTTCCTCGCGCTCGCGCTCGGCCCGATCCGCAGTCAGCTCCTGCTCGCACCACGCAGGCTTGAGGAGGCAGCGCGCAGCCTGGGACGGAGCCCCTTCGAAGCGTTCGTTACCGCGATCCTTCCGGTACTGCAGCGCGGGATCCTTGCGTCGCTGACACTGGTGTTTGTGATGGCGATGAAGGAGCTGCCGATCGCGTTCTTGCTCGCGCCGACCGGATTCACTACGCTCAGCGTTGCGGTATTCTCCCGGACGTCGGAGGCGATGTTTGCGGAGGCGGCCCCGTACGCCGCCGCGATCGTCGTGTTTTCGGCGCTCTTCGTCGGGCTTATGTTGCGATACGAGGGACAGGAGATCAATGAGGCATCTTGAGGTACGAGGGCTGACCAAGCGATTTGCCGCCGACTCACCGCCTGCGGTAGACGACGCGGCGTTCACGCTCGATCCGAGCGAGATACTCGGTATAGTCGGGCCGAGCGGCTGCGGCAAGACGACGACGCTGCGCATGATCGCGGGCTTCGAGCGTCCCGACTCTGGCAAGATCCTTCTGGACGACCAGTCGATCGTCGACCTTCCGCCCGAAAAGCGCCGGATCGGGCTCGTGTTCCAGGACTATGCGCTCTTCCCCAACCGAAGCGTGCTCAGGAACGTGCTGTTCGCGCTTCACCGGACCAACAAGCGCGACAGGCTTTCGCGCGCGGACGAACTCATCGCGATGGTCGGTCTCTCCCGTGAACGCGACCGTATGCCGCAGGAGCTCTCCGGAGGACAACAGCAGCGGGTCGCGCTCGCGCGCGCTCTTGCCGCCGAACCACAGCTCCTGCTGCTCGACGAGCCGTTTTCGAACCTGGACGCCGCGCTGCGAGACGCGACGCGGCGTGATATCCGGGCGCTTCTCAAGCGCGCGCGCGTCAGCACGATCCTGGTCACGCACGACCAGGATGAGGCGCTGTCGTTCTGCGACACCGTCGCGGTCATGCACGACGGACGCATCGAACAGACAGGCTCCCCCGAATCGGTCTACCTGCAGCCGCGAACATCGTTTGTCGCACAGTTTCTGGGCAGGGCAAACCTGCTCTCCGGCCGGGCGACCGGCGACTCGGCGGATACCGACCTGGGGCGGATCGCGATCGCGACTCCGGCGAGCGGGGACGTGACGCTGTCGCTGCGACCCGAGCACCTGACGCTTCGCGCCGCCGGCGACGCCCCGCCGGCCGGTTGCAGCGATGAAGAGCCGCTCGCCTGCGTCGGACAGATCGTATCACGCGAGTTTCGCGGGCACGACATCACCTACCGCGTTCGATACCGAGAGACCGACTACCTGGTTCATACCGACTATTCGATCGACCACGCGCCGGGTACGCGCGTCTACCTCATCCCGCGGCGTCCGGCGGTGGTGCTGTAGCGCCCGCGCCTGCGCGGCCGCTCGTGCGTGCGAACAGGTCGTACGGCTCGTACCGGTGCTCGCCACCGGCAGCAAGCGTCGCGACGCAGACCGAGTTACGCGTACGCTTCGCCTCGTAGAGCGCGCGATCGGCGCGCTCCAGGCACTGCTCGAGCGACTCCCCGTCCGTGCGTTCGGCAACCCCGATCGAAAACGTTCCGCACGGTTCGCCGTTCCGTGACGAGATCCCTGCGACAGACGCGTAGAGATCCTCCGATGCGACCTGCCGCTCCTGAGTGTCGCGAAGCCGCTCGGCCAGAGCGACCGACGCCGCGAGCGGCGTCGGCGACACGACCAGCAGTTCCTCTCCGCCGTAGCGAATCGCGGCGTCCTGCCCCGACCGGACCGCCGCGCGCAGCGTAGAGGCGGCTGCACGCAGCACGTCATCGCCCTTCTGGTGTCCGAGCTCGTCGTTGATCCACTTGAAGTGATCTATGTCCACCATGACGAGGCTGACCGGAGAGCCGCCGGACACGAGCGCTGAGAACCGTCCGGGCAGTTTCTGCAGGAAGTAGTTCTTCGTCCGTAACCCCGTCAGCGTGTCCGTGTACTCGGAGAGCAGCTGCTCGCCGAGCCGTATCTGAAGGCGGTCCGGCGCGCCCGCAGTGGCCGCGTCGCGCTCGCGCGACCACTGCGATCGTTCGTCGTCGCCGGCGACCGTGACCCGCTCGCCCGCGGTTCGCAGTACGCTTCCCGGTTCGTTCGTCAGATAGCGGTACAGATTCACCACGCCGCGCAGCAGGTCGATGTGGAACAGTTGTGCGACGCGGGGGATACTCGCGATCGAACTATGGTGCCGCGCCTCCAGGTAGCGGCGGACCTGTCGCGTGACGGGCTTGAACATCACGGTACCCGGGGTCGTGTGCTCGGAGTACTCGACAATCGCGCGCGACCCGAGTTCCTGGTAAATCTTCCGCGCGACCGGGTCCTTCCGCCGCCCCAGATCCTGGTTGAGGTCTTCGTTGACGTCGGCAAGTACCGACGCAAGGCGCGCGACCAGGTCCCATAGCTCGGGGCCGCGAACCACACCGGTCCGCGCGCGGCTCGACGGCTCGTAGCGGTGGACAAGCGCTCCGCGCAGCTGCGCGATCTCCGCTTCAATCGACCGGATCAGGTTCGCCGCGGACGCCGTTCGGCGGTCGGAGTCGGCGCGTGCCTTCGCAAGCTCCTGGAGCAGGCGAACATAGCGCTGAAAGTGCGTCGTGTAGACCGCGCTCCAGTCGGTCTTGATCTGCGCAAGTCGCTCGCCGATTCCCGTGCGGTTGGTCAGCCGCTCGAGCGCGTAGTGGTCGA